>NZ_JBEXPJ010000118.1:0-27007 GCF_040611995.1 Lentzea sp. NPDC006480 | reverse complement strand
CCCAGGTCCACGAAAGAGCCGTTCATGGTTTTCAGGCGAGGGTGGACCAGAACTGGAGTTCGTAGGCCTGGAGGAGGCGGCCGTAGCGCCAGGCGTGCTTTGGTTGCCAGCCGGAGTCGAGTGCGGCCTGGACGGCGGCGATCGCTTGCTCTTCGAGTTGCGGGGCTGGCTGGGAGAAGAAGTCGACGAAGGCGCACGCCTCGTCGTCGAAGCCGTAGTGCTCGCGCAGGCCCTTCGCCATGCGGGCGCAGTAGCCGCCCCACGCGGTGAAGTTGGCCAGGATCGCGAGGATGACGTCGGTCGTCTCGCCGTTCATCGCCATCCACGCCTGGTACGCGGGGTAGCTCTGGCAGCCGGGGAACGGCTCGTAGCTGTGGAAGTCCTTGGAGGACATGCCGGCAGCCTTGGCAAGAGGCTCCAGCATCGGCAGCACGAGCTCCTCGCCGCCCGCGAGCAGCGTGAAGAACGCCCGCGCGTTCGGCTCCTCGGCCTTGGCCGCGAGCGCGAGGAACGTTCGCCAGTCCGACGACACGATGTGGTTCTCCTCGGCCGCGAACGTCGCGATCACGGCCCGCGGCGCTTCGCCCGTTTCGATCAGTTTGACCACGAGGTTGTCGTGCTCACCGGGGTGCAGCTCTTTCCGGATGCGCGTGACCAGCTCTTTTGCGTCCATGGACCATGATTCTTCCGCACTTGAGAAATCGTTCGCCAGGGCGGCGGGTGTTCAGCCACGATGTTTCCTCGTGGCTGAACACACCTACCGGGTACTCGTCCGCGGACGCTTCACCGACCTCACCGACGACCAGCGCGCCTCGTTGCGGGAGCGCCTCGCGGGCTTCGACTTCCTGCGGGACGCCGGGTTCAGCGAGGAGGGCGCGCTGACGTTCGACGAGAAGCTCGACTTCTTCAGCTACCGCGTGATCCTGACCGCTGCCGAGAAGCCGGACGAGGCGGGACTCCGGCGCGCGACCACGGCGCTCGACGCGCTCGGCGTCGACTTCCGCGGCCTGCGCGCCAAAGTCACCGACATGGACGAGATGAAGATCAACCGGCCGAAACGGCTGGGCTGAGCGGGGTTTCGAGCACGGCCGCGGCGTCCAGGGCCAGGTCCTCCCGGTACATCCGGGAGATCACCTGGACGCCGGTCGGCAGCCCGTCGCGCAGCCCTGTCGGCACCGCGACCGCCGGGACCCCGACGAAGCTCGTGACCTCGCACATCTTCGTCGCCTCGAAGTACGCGGCAAGCGCTTCCGGACTGTGGCGGTCGTCCTCCCGCTCGAACGACGGCGTCGTGCTGACCGGCGCGACCAGCACCGGGTAGCGGTCGAGCAGCTGTGCCCACTCGCGCTGAACGGCCAGCCGGGTGCCGGTGAGCGCCAGGAACTCGCCGATGTCGAGGCCGGGCCGGATCGCCAGCAGATTGCGGGCGTAGACGGCCAGGTCCTCGCCGGCGAACGCGACGTACTGGTCGAACTGGAGCGCGATCGGCGTGGCGATCATCCGCATCGCCAGTTCCGACGCCTCCTCGACCCGCGGTGGCGTGACCGCCTCGACCTCGTAGCCCGCGTCCGCCAGCCGTTTCACCGCCTCCTCGACGACCGGGTCACCAGGCACGAACCCGGCGATCTTGGCGACCGGTGAGCCGGTGGCCGGCACCGGCACGGTGCGCGGGTCGGACGGATCCGCGCCGCACAGCAGGCCGTGCACCAGCCGCAGGTCGGCGACGGTGCGGGCGAGCGGGCCCTCGACGGTCATGACCTGGGTGGGGAACGACGGATCGGGCTGACCGAAGGCCGCGCCCTGCGGATAGCGGCCGTAGCTCGGCTTCAGCGCGCAGACGCCGTTCAGGAACGCCGGCAGCCGCAGCGAGCCACCGCTGTCGTTGCCGATCCCGAACCGCACCATGCCCGTCGCCACCGCGACCGCGTCACCGCCGGAGCTACCGCCCGGTGACTTCGTGGCGTTCCACGGGTTGATGGTGTGTCCGGCCAGTTCGCTGTACGTGTGCAAGCCGCGCGCGTTGAGCGTCGGCATGTTCGCGTGCCCGATCGGTGTCGCTCCGGCCGCCCGCAACCGTGCCACGATCGGCGCGTCGGACGACTTGACGTTGCCGGTCAACGACTTCAGGCCGTGCGTGGTGGCCGCGCCGGCGACGTCGATGTTGGCCTTGACCGAGAACACGGATCCGGCGAGCGGGCCGGTCGGCTGCTCGTCCGGCACGTCGAACACGGAGGTCAACGCGTTGTAGACCGGGTTCAAGGTTTCGATGAGCTGCAACTGCTCTGTGAACATCCCCATGCTCCAGTCTATGCGAACTGGAGCATGGGGATGCATAGTCGGAAACCACTCAGTGGAACATTATTTTTTGGGGAAACGTCACGGGTAATTGGCCAGGTAGGCCTCGGTAGAACCGGCCGTCACCCTGTTGCCCGAGTTGTTGATGATGTGCTCGATGGTTCCCTTACCACCCAACGAGATCGTCACCATGCTGTGGAACCTGACGCCCGGCGTGTTCGGCACCTCGAACGCCCGGTCCGCCACCACGCTCGGGTTGGCGTTGGCGAAGATGTAGCTGCCCAGGCCCCACGCTTCGTGCGAGGTGACGTTGTTGGCCACCTTGTACGCCGCGTAGCCGCGCGTGGACCCGTTCATCCACGCCGCCTGGTTCGGTGCCTCGTACGGCATCTCGTTCTGGTAGAAGTACGTCCGGCCGCCCTGGCCGTTCCAGATGGTCTGGTACTTCTGGTAGTGCTCGACGAAGAGGCCGTACATCGTCACGTTGTTGCCGTTGACGATCAACCCGGTGTCGGCCCGGTTCACGTCCCAGCCGACGCCGTCGCGGTGGTCACCACGCCACAACCACAGGTGGTCGCCGATCACGTTGTGACTGTTGACCACCATCGAGGTAGTGGCCCGCCCGACCGCCGAACCGCCGATGCGCACGAACAGGTCGTGCACCGAGGTCGGGTTGGCGGAGTGGTTGGCGTTGCTGCCCGGCGCGCCGAACTGCATCAGCAGCGGCGAGTTCGTCGGCGCCGCGTCGATCAACAGGCCGGCGACCTTCACACCGTCCACATCGGCCACGTCGAGCGCCAGGTTCCCGTTGGTGGGCATGACGGTCGCGAGGCCGAGACCCATGACCACGGTGTCCGGACGCGTGACGCGGATCGGCTCGCTGACCTGGTGGATGCCCGGCGTGAGCAGCAGGTGCTTGCCCGCCGCGAGCTGCTGGTTCATCGTGGCCGCGCTGGTGCCCGGCTTGGCGATGAAGAAGTCCGACAGCGGGATGTTCTGGCCCTGCTGGTTGCCGCTCGCCCACGTGGTGCCGCTGGTGTTGGTGCGCAGCGCCGGCACGAACACGCTGTACCTGCCGCTGCCGTCGATGTTCAGGAACGGCTTCTCGCGCACGACAGGGGTCTGCGCGACGGTCGTGTACGGCGGTTCGGGGAACGTGTTGGCCGGGGCGTTGCGCGCGCCGACGAAGACCATGTTCCAGTTCTCACCGGTCCACGAGCCCCACTCGGTGTTGCGCGACAGCCACTGCTGCTGGCTGCCCGAGCGAACCTGGCCCGTCACCACGGAGTCCGCCAGGAAACCGCCGCTGGACCAGCCGTTGTCGTCGAGTTGCATGTTGCCGTACACGTGCGTGCGGCGCATCGCGGAGGCCTGCGAGACCGCCCACGTGTTGGTGCCGCCGGGAGGCCTGATCGCCAGGTTCTCCGCGCCACGCCAGAAGTTGTGCGTCGCGTTGCCCTGGAACCAGTCGGCCTCGACGTGCACCTGGCCGTTGATGTTGACCTGGTCCGGGTTCAGCCCCAGTCCGAGCACCTGGGTGAAGAAGCCGATGTTGACGTCGACGTTGTAGTTGCCCGGCTTGAAGAAGATCGCGAACCGGCGGGCGTCGTACTGGCCCTGTTCCTGCTGCCGGAAGACGTCGTTGAGGCGCGCCTGGATCGTGCTGGCGGACATCGACGGGTCGAAGATCAGCACGTTCGGGCCGAAGTCGGGCTGCCCGGGGTCGGGCGGGGTGGTGCCGGTGCTGAGCCTGAAGCTCTGCGCGTTGGTGCCGTTGCAGGTGTACTGCACCAACTGGACGTCACCGGTCGAGGCGCCGGGCACGTCGAGACACTTGTTGCTGTGGCGGCTGACGAACCGGTACGTGTCGGTACCGACCAGTTCGGGGCGCCACTGCTGGTTGTTGGCGTTGAAGTTCTGCCACATGTGGATCGCGGCGTTGTCCTCGGCGGACACGTTCGAGACGTCCCACACCGAGCCTTCGCCGACCGTGAAGTAACCGTCGGAGGTGGGGGTGAACTTCCAGGTTTGACCGGAGCAGTTCTGTTGGCGGAGTTGTGCGCCGTTCGCCGATCCGAGCGACTCCACGCACTTTCCGCTGCCGACGTTCGTCACCTGATAAGCGGTTCCGGGCACTACGTCGGCCTGGGCCGCGACCGTCCACACAGGAACGATCGCCGCTGCTGCCAACGCTGCCACCAGCAGGGGGGTTCTCACGGGTCACAGGGTGGAGGTGGTTTGTTGCAACCGTCAACGAACCTAACTGTTTCCGGTCGAGTTCCGGTATTGACAAATGAATTTGTCAAATGAGACTGTGCTAGACGTGGAGCTCTCCCCGTTGCGCAGATCGCTGCTGGAGCTGCTGAAGTCGCCCGCGTCGGCGACCCAGCTCGCGGCGGCTCTCGACCTGCCGCGGCAACGGGTCAACTACCACGTGCGGGCGCTGGAGCAGGCCGGCCTCGTCGAGCTGGTCGAGGAGCGGCAACGGCGCGGCTGCGTCGAACGCGTGCTGCGCGCCCGCCCCGGCCGCGAGATCGCCGCGGACGTCCAGGACCAGTTCGCCGCAACGCATCTGGTGTCGGTCGCTGAGGACACGGCTCGCTCGGTCGAGCGCATGTCGGGTGCGGCGGCAGACACGGGAAAGCGCTTGCTCACGTTCACCGTGGAGACGACGGTCCGCTTCGGCGCGCCCGGCGACGTCCACGAGTTCACCAGCGACCTCGCCGAAGCGGTGCGGCAGATCGCCTTGAAGTACGACACCGAGTCAGGCCGCCCGTACCGGGTGGTCGCGTTGGGCCACCCAGGAGTGTCCGATGAGCGATGAGGGCGTCAAGATCGAGATCACGGTGGCCGCGCCGGTCGACGAGGTGTGGCAGTCCTTCCGCGACAAGCAGAAGATCCTGCACTGGCACGGCTGGGAGTACGAGGGCCTGGAGCAGGAGATCGACGGCACCTTCTTCTCCGACGCCGAGGAGACCGGGGAACGGTCGCTCACTCTGCACGGCCACGACACGTTCTCGTTGAGCCCGGTTCCGGAAGGCACGCGAGTCGTGCTGACGCGCGCGCCCAAGGGCACGTTGCCGGAGTGGGACGAGTACTACGACGACATCACCGAAGGCTGGATCACGTTCCTGCACCAGCTGAAGTTCGCGCACGAGTACCACCCCGGAGCTGCTCGCCGCACGTTGTTCTGGCCGTCCGAGGTTTCGCTCGGGGTCACCGGCAAGCCGTTCTTCGAGTCCGCGAACCAGAGCGGGTACGTGATCGAGGAGTGGGGGCCGGGCCTGCTGGTCACCTGCCCGAAGATGACCGTGGTGACGACCTACGGGTTCTCCGACTCCGAGCTGGAGGCGGTGCGCCAGCGGGGTGAGGCCTCAGCCGGAGGCCGCTGACCCGAAGTACCGGGTCAGGAAGTCGTTGCGGAACACGCCTTTCGGGTCGTGCTCGTTGAGCAGCGCCTTGAACGCGTCCCACTGCGGGTAGCGCGCCGCCAGCAGCATCGGCGGCACGGTGAAGAGCTTGCCCCAGTGCGGGCGGGGCGCGATCGCTTCCTCCAGGCGGGGGAGCAGGGCGAGCACGGCGGGCGTGTTCGGCACCCAGGTGAAGTGGATGGCGAGGCTGTCGCGGTCGGCCGCCGGGCTGAGCCACTGGGGTTCGGCGTTGATCGTGCGGATCTCGCAGGCCTGGACCAAAGGCGAGATGACGGTCGACATCTCGGCCAGTGCGCGCAGGGCCGTGACCGCGCGGGTGCGGGGGACGAAGTACTCGGTCTGCAGCTCCTGGCCGACGGACGGGGTGAACTCGGCCTTGAAGTGGGGGAGTCGTTCGTGCCACGGGCCGGGGACGCCGCCCTGGACCGTGCAGTGCGAAGGGGGCTGGCCGGGGACCGGGTGGCGCGGGCCGTCGGCGGGGTGGCCGGGGAAGGTGAACGGCGGGTCGCCCACGCGGTGCTTCGCCCAGATGGTCGCGCCGCCCTGCCAGTCGACGAACGCGCTGACGCTGTAGGCGCCGTCGAAGATCTGTTCCAGGTTGGTGAGCAGGGCGGTCCAGGCGACGTCCTCGTAGACGGCCTGGGCGACTTCGAACGACTGGACGACGTCGAGCGTCACGGCCGTGACCACGCCCAGGCCGCCCAGGGAGACCGGGGCGCCCGCCGAGGTCAGTTCGACGACCGAGCCGTCGCCGCGCATGACCTCGATCGAGCGCACCGCGCCCGCGAGTGAGCGGGCGCCGGAGCCGTGGGTCGCTGTGGCGATCGCGCCGGCGATGGTGATGTGCGGGAGGGACGGCAGTGTGTGCAGGGCGAGGCCCGCGGACTCCAGGAGCACGGACAAGTCGGCCAGGGTCAGGCCGGCGTTCACGTGGACGGTGTGGCCGGAGACCTCGAAGACCTGGGGCATGGCCGACAGCGACACCAGGGTGCCGGTCGTGTCGGCGATCGGGCTGAACGAGTGGCCGGAGCCCGCCACGTGCACCGCGGTCGAGCCGCGGACCAGGGCCCGCAGGTCCTCGGCCGTCACCGGCGTCGCGACGTCGGCCGCGGTGAACGTGACGTTGCCCGCCCAGTTGGTCCTCATACGGACACGGTAAGCGCCGAGGCGAGCAATCGTTGCGTGTAAGGGTCCTGCGGCGCGGCGAACACCGAGGCACCTTCCTCGACGATCCGGCCCTCGTGCAGCACCGCGACCCGGTCGGCGAGGTGTTGGACCACGGCCAGGTCGTGGCTGATGAACAGGCACGCGAACCGCAGGTCGCGCTGCAGCGAGCGGAACAGGTCCAGCACGCGGGCCTGCACCGTCACGTCCAGGGCGGACGTCGGCTCGTCGGCGATCAGCAGGTCCGGGTCCAGCGCGATGGCCCTGGCGATGCCCACCCGCTGGCGCTGACCGCCGGACAGCTCGTGCGGGTAGCGGTCGCGCAACGACGACGCCAGTTGCACCGCGTCCAGCAACGAGTCGACCTTCGCGGCCAGGTCCTTGCCGCGCAACGAGGTGTGCAGCACCAGCGGCTGGGCGACCGACTTCGCGATCGTGGCACGGGGGTTCAGCGACGACTGCGGATCCTGGAAGACCAGCCCGATCCGGCCGCGGTCGGCCCTGCGCAGTGCCGAGGCCTCCTGGCCCGCCACGGTGAGCCGCCCGGTGTAGCGGACCAGCCCGGTGATCGCGCCGGCGATCGACGACTTGCCAGAGCCGGACTCGCCGACCAGCCCGAGCACCTCGCCGCGCCCGATCTCCAGCGACACGTCCGAGACGGCGCGGAACCCGCCATAGGACACCGAGACGTCCGACAGCCGCAGCACCGGTTCCGGGGCGGGGCGCGCGGGCAGCACCCTGGAGTCCAGCGACACCACCGAGTCGAGCAGCGTCCGCGTGTACTCCTCGCGCGGCGCCTGGAAGACGTCCCGCACCGCACCGGTCTCCACCACCCGGCCCGCGTTCATCACGACGACGCGGTCCGCGAGCTCGGCGACCACGCCCATGTCGTGCGTGATCAGCAGGATGGCGACGCCGAGCCGGTCGCGCAGGTCCCGCAGCAGCCCGAGGATCTCGGCCTGCACGGTCACGTCCAGCGCCGTGGTCGGCTCGTCCGCGATCAGCAGCGACGGCTCGTTCGCCACCGCGATGGCGATCACCACCCGTTGCAGCTGACCGCCGGACATCTCGTGCGGGAAGGCCTTGAACCGCTCCTCCGGCAGCCCGACGAGCCGCAGCAGCTCCAAAGCCCGTGCCCGCGCCTCGGCACGGGTGCAGGAACGGTGCACCCGCACGGCTTCCACGATCTGGCTGCCGATCGTGAAGACCGGGTTGAGGGCGCTCATGGGTTCCTGGAACACCATGCCGGCCTCGTTGCCGCGCACCTCGCGCAGCTCGGCCGGGGACAACGAGTACAGGTCCCGCCCGGCCAGCACCGCCTTCCCCGACACGGAAGCCGAGGAGGGCAGCAGTCCCAGCAACGACATCGCGGTCACGGTCTTGCCGGAACCCGACTCGCCGACGACGGCGAGGACCTCCCCGGTGGCCAGCGAGAAGGAGACCTCGCTGACCACCGCGGAGGAACCGAACTCCACCGAGACGTTCTCGACGGACAGCAGGTCACTCACTTGGTGAGGCCCAGCTGCAGGTAGTTCGGGTAGGCGGGGAAGTCGGCGATGAAGAAGTTGCCGACCTTCGAGCCGTGCAGGAACGAGTTGCGGGTGTAGATCAGCGGCACCACGGGGGAGTCCTGCAGGATCCGCTTGTCGATCGCGGCCCACTTCTTGCCGGCCTCGACCGGGTCCACAGTGGACTGGGCCTCGCCGATCAGCTTGTCCACCTCGGGGTTCGAGTACCGCGAGAGGTTGTAGCCGCCCTTGCCGATCTCCGACGACGCGAAGAGCGGCTGGATGTTCGAGTTCGCGCTGGGGAAGTCCGGCTGCCACGACGCCAGGGTCAGGTCGTAGGAGGGGTTGTCCGCGAGGTTGGTCTCGGTCTCGTACGCGTCCTCCTCGAGCGACCGGATGGTGACCTTGATGTTCGCCCGTGCCAGCGCCGCCTGGATCGCCTCGGCCTTGTCGGTGAGGTTGTTGGACTTGTTCAGCACCAGGGTGAGGTTGTCCAGGCCGTTCGGGAAACCGGCCTCGGCGAGCAGCTGCTTCGCCTTCTCCGGGTCGCCCTCGGGCTTGGTGGGGTAGAGGTCGAACTGCTCCCGGCCCTCGATGCCCTGCGTGATCAACGTCGAGGCGGTGTCGCCGGCGAGCGCCGCCGAACCGGCGGACGCGATCTGGTACGCCGCCTTGTTCACCGCGTACTGGAACGCCTGGCGCGCCTTGACGTTGTTCAGCGGCGCCTTCTGCGTGTTGAGCCCGAGGTACGCGACCGCGCCGGACTTCGACGTCACGAGCCGGGACTTGGCCGCGGCGTTGCCCTGCAGCTGCGCGAGCTGGGCGGGGGAGACGAACGACGCGCCGAACGCGAACTTGTCGTCACCGGAGTCGGCGGCGAGACGCTGGGAGACGACCGAGGCCTCCTGGCCCAGCTGGACCACGACCTCGTCCGGCAGACCCGCGCGCACCTGGTCCTTGGCGGGCTCCCAGTGCGTGTTGCGGGAGAGCTTGACCTCGACGCCCTTCTGGTAGCTCGCGATCTGGTACGGGCCGGACGCGATGGCGTGCTCGGCGTAGTCCGCCTCGGCGCCCTTGCCCTTCGGCACCGGCGCGAACGCGGGCGTCGACGCGATCCACGGCCAGTCGCCGTACGGGCGCGTCAGGGTGAAGACGATGGTCTTGTCGTCGGGGGTCTTGACGGAGTCGAGCTCCTTGCCCTCGAACGGTCCCTTGTAGTCACTGCCGCCGAGCAGGTCCTTGTGGTAGCCGAGACCGCCACCGAACGCAGGCGCGAACGAGCGCTCGACGCCCCACTTCACGTCGGCGGACGTGATCGGCGTGCCGTCGCTGAACTTCAGCCCGTCCTGCAGCGTGAACGTCCAGGTCTTGCCACCGTCGCTGGTCTTGCCGGTGTCGGCGAGGTCGGGCACGACCTTCGCCGGCTGGCCGACCGCGTTCTGCCAGCCGGTCAGCCTGCGGTGCACCAGGGCGAGCTGGGTGATCGCGAGGTTCTGCGACTTGGCCGGGTCGAAGTTGATCGTGCGCGACTCCGAGAGGATGCGCAGCGTGCCGCCCTTCTCCGGCTTGGCGGCGTCACCGGAGGCCTTCTGGTCGTTCGCCCCGCACGCCGAGACCCCCAGGGCCCCGAGCAGCACGACGGCGAGAAGCTTCTTGCGGTACAACGGACTTCCTCCCTCAGGTGAGCCGTGCTCGCGGATCGAGCAGGCCGTAGGACAGGTCGACGACCGCGTTGGCGACGACAACGAGAAAACCGGCGAACAAAGTGCAGCCCAGCAATGTCGCCAGGTCGCGGGAGTGCACCGCGTCGATCAGCAGGCCACCCAGGCCCGGCAGGCTGAACACCCGCTCGGTGATCACCGCGCCGCCCAGCAGCGACCCGAGCTCGATGCCGGTCAGCGTCACGACGGGCAGCAACACGTTGCGCAGCGCGTGTTTGCCGACGACGGTCCGCTCGGGCACGCCCTTGGCCCTAGCGGTGCGGATGAAGTCCTCGCTCATCGTCTCGAGCATCTGGGTGCGGGTGAGCTTGACGTAGAACGCACCGTGCGCGAACGCCAGCACGCACCAGGGCAGCACCAGGCCCCACGCCCACCGCACCGGATCCTCGGAGAACTCCGTGTAGTTGCCGACCGGCACCACGTCGAGCTGGAACCCGAGCACGAGAATCCCGAGCAGCCCCACCAGGTACACCGGCGCGGACACCCCGATCACCGATCCGGCCACGGCGGCGCGGTCGAACCAGGAGTCCTTGTGCAGCGCGGCGTACACACCCACGGCCACGCCCAGCACCACCCACAGCACCGCGGCGCCGAGAGCGAGCGAGACAGTGACGGGCAGCCGTCCGCCGATCAGCTCCAGCACGTCCGCGTTCTGCTGGAACGAGTATCCGAAGCACGGCGCGGCGCAGTGGATCGCGGTCGGCCCGTTCCCGAACGTGCGCCCGGTGAAGATCCCGCCGAGGAACGTGAGGAACTGCTGCCACCACGGCTCGTCGAAGCCCATGAACTCCCGCGCCAGCGCGAGGTTCTCCGGGGTGCACGGCCTGCCGCACGCCATCAGCGCCGGATCCGAGGGCACCAGGTAGAAGACGATGTACGTGCAGAACGCCACGACGAGCAGCACGAGCAGGGTGCCACCGAGCCGGGCGGCGGCGAACTTGAGCGTTCTCACCGGCGCTTCCCCCACCTCGGGTCGAGGGCGTCGCGCAGCCCGTCGCCCAGCGCGTTGAACCCCCAGGTGACCGCGAACAGCGCCAGGCCCGGGAACAGCAGGAACGCGGGATCCACGGCGACCCAGTCGATCGCGGCGCTGATCGACCGCCCCCAGCTGGGCGTCGGCGGCAGCACGCCGACGCCGAGGAACGACAGCGCGGCCTCCAGCCCGATCTTGCCGGGCACCGACAACGTTGCCATCACCAGCACCGGGCCCCAGAGGTTCGGCAGCAGCTCCGTGCGGAACACCTGCCACGGCGACGCCCCGAGCGTCCTGGCGGCCTTCACGAAGTTGCGCTCCTTGAGCGTGAGCACCTGCGACCGCACGATCCGCGCGGTCGTCGGCCACCCGAAGAACCCGATCACCACGATCAGCAGCAACGCCCGCGGGAACTCGGCGGGCACCACCGCGCCGAGCGCGATCATGAACACCAGGTACGGGAAGCCCAGGAACACGTCGGCGCTCCACGTGATCACCCGGTCGATCCACCCACCGAGATAGCCCGCGGCCGCGCCGACCAGCACCCCGAGCCCGATCGCCACCACCGTGGCCGCGAGCCCGATCAGGAACGACGTCCGCGCGCCGTGCACGACGATCGCGAACAGGTCCCGCCCGGTCAGCGGCTCGACCCCGAACCAGTGCTCCCCGCCCACCCCGCCGAACGATCCCGCCGGCAGGCCGGTCGCGGGATCGAGCACGGTCGAGTCGTAGGTGTACGGGTCGTGGCCCTCGATGGCGGTGAGGACGTCCGCGAAGATCGCGACCAGGGCGATCACCACGACGGTGACGGTGCCGGCGAGCGCCCAGCGGTCGCGGGCGAGCACCGATCTGATCGCGGCGGGCACGGACCGCGCGACGGGAGCTGACAACTTCGTGACCTGCTTCTTCGGGGGCGATCCAAGGAGATGATCGCGAGCGCCGACACAGTAAGCCGATCAGATGACGGCGATCTGCCCCGTCCACGAAGTGAGAATCCTTCAACACTATGGCTTCAGTGTGGACCGAAATCAGGTTGCGCGTGGTGGCAGGGTGGATCCACGTGGGACACGACGACGACGTGAAAACGCTCCGACAGATGGCCGGCCTGGTCACACCGATGGCGCTGAGGGTCGCGGTGACCCTGGGCCTGCCTGATCGCCTGAGGGCAGATCGACCCGCCGCCACCGCACACGCGACCTCGGCCGGCCTCCCCGACACGGTGGCGCACCTCGCCACCGAGCTCGGCGTTGACCCAGGGGCCCTCGAACTCCTGCTCGGCCACCTGGTCACGCTCGGCGTGGTCGAACGTGTTGAGGGTGGCTACCGCACCACCGGCCTCGGCGCGAACCTCTGTGCGGACGCCGGCACCGGCCTGCACAACCTCCTCCACCACGGCACCGCCGCCGGGCGCGCTGACCTGGCCTTCGTCGATCTGCTCCACAGCGTGCGCACCGGCGAGCCCGCCTATCCGCTGCGCTACGGCCAGGACTTCTGGACCGACCTGGCCGAGCAGCCGCACCTGCGCGATGCGTTCGACCGGCAGATGACCTGGCGGATCCGGCAGCGGGTGCCGAAGTTCGTCGACGCTGTGGACTGGGCTCGGTTCAAGAAGATCGTCGACGTCGGTGGCGGGCCCGGCGATCTGCTCACGGCCGTGCTCGCCGCGCACCCGGACGTCCGCGGCCACCTCGTCGACCTGGAGGTCGGTCCGGCCCGGCGGAACCTGGGCGACCGGGCCGAGGTGACGCAGGGCAGCTTCTTCGACTCGTTGCCGACCGGTGGTGACGCCTACCTGCTGTTCGACGTCCTGCACGACTGGGACGACGACAGCGCCGGTCGGATCCTGGCTCGATGTGCCGAAGCGATGCCGGAAAGCGCCAGGCTGATCGTGATCGAAGGCATCCGAGGTGTGGGCGTCGCTACCGAGATGGATCTGATCATGCTGGTGCACTTCGGCGGACGGGAACGGAGCGTCGAAGAGCTGGCGAAGCTGGCAGAACCGCACGGACTGGCGCTCGACGAGGTAACCGAAGTGCCGGGTGACCACTCGGTGCTCGAATTCCGCAAACATCCGATCTAAGGTGAGGACCGCCGCCGCACTGACGAAGGGACTCCCATGCGTCGAGCAGCGGTCGTCGCGGCCCTGTTGATCCTCTTCACCGGCACTCCCGCACAGGCCGCGCCCGGCGTGGGCGTGCGGGTGGATCCCACCAGCAAGAGCAGCGTCGGCAAGGACTTCGCGGGCTTCAGCTACGAGAAGGACCGGGTCGGGGCGCGGATGTTCAACGCCCGCAACACCGACCTGGTCCGGCTCTTCCGGCTGCTCGGGCCGAGCCTGCTGCGCATCGGCGGCAACCTCGTGGACATGACCACCTGGAACCCGGCCGGCACCGGCGGCAAGTCCACCGAGGTCACCCCTGCCGACATCCAGGAGCTCTCGCTGTTCGCGAAGGCCACCGGCTGGAAGATCGTCTACGGCATCAACCTCAAGACCAACACGCCAGAAGCCGCCGCGGACGAGGCATCGGCCGCCACCCGGATCCTCGGCAAGGACCTGGTGGCGTTCGAGATCGGCAACGAGCCCAACGTCTACGTGAAGACGTGGCCGGAGTACGAGGCGCTGTTCAGCAAGTACGCCGACGCGATCCGCGCCAAGGTGCCGGGCGCGAAGTTCGACGGGCCCGGCCAGGCGAACAGCAGTTCGTGGGCCGAGGACTTCGCCCGCACGCAGAAGGACCGGGGTGCGAGCATCCTGTCCACGCACGTCTACATCGCCAAGAACACCGAGGCCGACATCGCGAAGATGCTGGCGTCCAACTCCTCCGGCAGGCTGCCGAACATCTCGGACGCGATGCAGAAGGCGTGGCAGGCCCACGGGATCTCGCAGTGGCGCGTCACCGAGGCGAACAACTACTTCCACGGCGGTGCGGACGGCGTGAGCAACGTGCAGGCGGCCGCGTTGTGGTCGCTGGACTACATGTCGGGCGTGGCGTCACGGCAGGGTTCGGGCATCAACTTCCACGGCGGCACGTCGACGCAGTTCCCGCTGCACTACTCGCCGATCCGCTATGACGGGCTCGATCCTGTTGGGGTGCAGGCGGTTTACTACGGTGAGCTGCTGTGGAAGCTGGCCGGGCCCGGTGCCTACCACTCCGCGACCGTCTCCGGTGCCAGCGATGTCACGGCGTGGGGCGTCGGCAACAACGTGTTCGTCAACAACAAGAGCACGAGCGCGGTGACGACGACGATCACGTTGCCGAAGAAGGCTCACAGCGCCAAGGTCTACGTGCTGACCGCTCCCGCGCTGGACTCCAAGGAGATCACCATCGCGGGGTCGAAGGTCGAGAAGAACGCGAAGTTCACGCCTCGGCCCAAGAACGTGAAGGTGACCGGCACGACGACCACGGTCGACGTGCCGGCCAACAGTGCGGTCCTGGTCGTCACTCGCTGAGGGCGGCGATCCGTTCCTGGGCCTCGGCGAGGTCGTCGGCGGTGGGTGCGTCGTCCTGCGTCATCGAGCGCCTCCAGTAACCGGAGAACTCGATGTCCTTTTTGGACACTCCGAGTCCGACGAAGTGCCTCCGCAGTGCGCGCACCGCGGAGGCCTCGCCGCCCAGCCACACCCAGACCGAACCGGCGACGTCAGCACTCGTCACCACGGACACCAGGTCCTCCCCGGCGCTGCGACGCACCCACCGCACGCCGGGGATGTCCTGCTCTTCAGCGGGATCCTCGATCTCGACGAACGCCAGCCGCTGCTGCGAGGCGGGCAACAGCTCCAGCAGTGAGGCGATCGCGGGCAACGCCGTCTCGTCGCCCGCGAACACCAACAGGTCCGCTGTGCCGAGCGGCCGGGCGTAGTCCGAAGATGGCCCGAATCGGCCGATCACGTCGCCCACGCGAGCATTGGCGGCCCACGCCGAGGCGGGGCCGTTGTCGCCGTGCAGCACGAAGTCCACGGTCAGCACGCCGTCGACCAGTGAGCGCACGGTGAAGCTGCGCATCCACGGCCGTTCAGGCTCGGGCATGGCGAGGTAGGCCTGGTACCAGACGCTGACGTCCTCGGAGTCCGACACGAAAGCGGAGCCGCCAGGTTTGGGGAACAACAGCTTCAGCTGCTGGTCAGGCCAGGTGCCGACGTCCGCGAGGCCGTCGCCGGTGAACGTCATCCGGACCATGTGCGGGGTCAGCGGGACGACCGACGACACCGTCAGCAGACTCATGAGAGGTACTCCTTCAGGTGCTGGGCGGTGAGGGTGTCGGAAGAAGCAACGAGCTCGCCCGGCGTTCCGGTGAACACGACCTGGCCGCCGTCGTGCCCGGCGCCCGGACCCATGTCGACGATCCAGTCGGCGTGCGCCATCACGGCCAGGTGGTGCTCGATGACGATCACGGTGTTGCCCGCGTCGATCAGCTGGTCGAGCAGGCCGAGGAGTTGGTCGACGTCGGCGAGGTGCAGCCCGGACGTCGGTTCGTCCAGCACGTAGGTCGACGCCTTCTCGGCCATGTGGATGGCGAGCTTGAGCCGTTGCCGTTCGCCGCCGGACAACGTGGTGAGCGGCTGGCCGAGCGACAGGTACGACAGGCCCACGTCGTTGAGGCGGCTCAGCACGGCATGTGCCTGACCAGATGGGAAGAACGACAGCGCCTCGGCGACGGACATGCCGAGCACCTCGCTGATGTTCTTGCCCCGCAACGTGTAGCGCAGCACCTCGGGGGTGAACCGCTTGCCCTCGCACTTCTCGCACACCGTCGCGACGCCGGCCATCATCGCCAGGTCGGTGTAAACCAGCCCGATGCCCTTGCAGTGCGTGCAGGCGCCTTCGGAGTTCGCGCTGAACAACGCCGCCTTCACGCCGTTGGCCTTGGCGAACGCGGTCCGGACCGAGTCGAGCAGGCCCGTGTAGGTGGCCGGGTTGGAGCGGCGTGATCCGCGGATCGGTGACTGGTCGACCGTCACGACGTCGGGCCGCCCGCGCAGTGAGCCGTGGATCAGCGACGACTTGCCCGAGCCCGCCACGCCGGTGACGACGGTCAGGACGCCGAGCGGGAGGTCGACGGAGACGTCCTTGAGGTTGTTGGTCCGGGCACCTTCGATCGTCAGGAAGCCTTGCGGGGAGCGGAACTCCGGCCGCAGCTTGGCGCGGTGGTCGAGGTGCCGCCCGGTGAGCGTGCCCGAGGAGCGCAGCCCGGCGATGTCACCGGCGTAGCAGAGGTGGCCGCCGTTGACGCCCGCGCCGGGGCCGAGGTCGACGACGTGGTCGGCGATCGCGATGGTCTCCGGCTTGTGCTCGACGACTAGCACGGTGTTGCCCTTGTCCCTGAGCTGCAGCAGGAGGTTGTTCATGCGCTGGATGTCGTGCGGGTGCAGGCCGACGGTCGGTTCGTCGAACACGTAGGTGATGTCGGTGAGCGAGGATCCCAGGTGCCGCACCATCTTCACGCGCTGCGACTCGCCGCCGGACAGCGTCGCCGACTCGCGGTCGAGTGACAGGTAGCCGAGGCCGATCTCGACGAGCGAGTCCAGGGTGTCGCGCAACGTGGCCAGCAGCGGTGCGACGGACGGGTCGTCGATGTCGTGCACGAACCGCGCGAGGTCGCTGATCTGCATCGCGCAGCAGTCGGCGATGTTCACGCCGCGGATCTTCGAGCTGAGCGCGGCCTCGTTGAGCCGCGCGCCCCGGCAGGCCGGACAGGTGGCGAACGTGACGGCTCGGTCGACGAACGCCTTGACGTGCGGCTGCATCGACTCGCGGTCCTTGCTGAGGATCGTCCGCTGCAGCTTCGGGATCAGGCCTTCGTAGGTGACGTTGGTGCCGCCGATGTTGAGCTTCGTCGTCGGCTTGTGCAGCAGGTCGTCGAGCTGCTGCTCGGTGAACTCCGCGATCGGCTGGTCGGCGGGGTAGAGGCCGGAGTGGGCGAGCACCTTCCAGTACCAGGTGTCGACGCCGTAGTTCGGGGCGTCGATGGCGCCTTCCTGCAGTGACTTCGACCGGTCCACGATCGCGTCGACGTCGATGGTGGTGACCTTGCCCAGGCCCTCGCACGCCGGGCACATGCCCTCTGGCAGGTTGAAGCTGAACGCGCCGGACGTCCCCACGTGCGGCGTTCCCAGGCGGCTGAAGACGATCCGGAGCATGGTGTGCGCGTCGGTGGCCGTGCCGACGGTGGAGCGGGAGTTCGCGCCCATCCGCTCCTGGTCGACGATGATCGCCGCGCTGAGGTTGTGCAGCGCGTCCACGTCCGGGCGCCCGATCGAGGGCATGAACGACTGCAGGAACGCGGTGTAGGTCTCGTTGATCATGCGCTGGGACTCGGCCGCGATCGTGCCGAAGACCAGCGAGGACTTGCCGGAACCGGACACGCCGGTGAACACGGTCAGGCGGCGCTTCGGGACGTCGAGCGAGACGTCCGCGAGGTTGTTCTCCCTGGCGCCGCGCACCTGGATCACGTCATGGCTGTCGGCAGCAGTCACACTTCCCCCGTTGATTCTTTATGCCGTAAAGTATCGACCGACAAGGTTACTTTACAGCGTAAGGAGTGGCAACTGTGGTCGTCTACGCAGGTCAGGGTGACCCGCGCCGGTCCATCGAGCTGCTCTGGCGCGGTTCTGTCGTGGAATCACGACCTGGCCCGAAGCCCGGTCTGAGCGTGGACGCGATCGTCGACGCGGGCATCGCGGTCGCCGACGAGCAGGGCATGGCGTTCTCGATGCGCGCGGTGGGGGAGCGCCTCGGCCGCACCGCGATGGCTCTCTACACGTACGTGCCGGGCAAGAACGAGCTGGTCGACCTCATGTACGACCGCACGATGGCCGAGTTGCCGGGGAAGTACTCCTTGGACGACGGCTGGCGCCCGGCCGTGACCGCGTGGGCGCACGACATGTGGGAGTTCTACGGCCGTCACCCGTGGGTGCTGCAGGTGTCGCAGGCCCGCCCGGTGCTCGGCCCGCATGAGTTCGCCGTCATCGAAGCCCTGGCCGCGATCCTGGTCTCGACCGGCCTGCCAGGACGTCGGCTGCGCGGCATCGTCGGCGCGATCAACTACTTCGTGCGCGGCGCCGCCCAGACCATCGCCGAAGCCCGCGCCGCCGGTGGTGCGACCGGTGAGGCCGACGAGGAGTGGTGGTACGCGCGGTCGGCTGTGCTGATGGAGCTCGAACCGGAGCTGGACAAGAAGTTCCCGATGCTGCACGTGCTGGAAAACGATCGAGAGCCCATCGATCCTTCGTTGCCCTACCTGGAGAACGACGCGCTGGAGAACTTCCGCAGCGGTCTTGGCGTACTTTTGGACGGCATCGAGGCCGCTGTGGCAAAACCGTGACAATTTCCGGACCTTCATGGCACATGGACCCGATGAGATCGTGTCCATGGCGATCGGCAGACTCCTGGTGGCCGCCGCGTGCGCGCTGGTGCTGACCGCGCCGAGCACCGCGGCCGCCACTTCGGTGCGGCACCACCGGCCCGCCGTCATGACGATGGAGTACTCGGTCGGCGACCTGCACGCGGTGGTCCACTCGCCGCGCACACTCGTCGGCACGCGGCCGCTGGTGTTCCAGTTCCGCGGGTACGACGAGGTCGCGCAGTCGTTGGCGCAACAGGGATCCATCGTCGTGCTGGTGAGCGACCGGACGGCGGTGGACCGGCACAGGGAGCTGTGGCGTCAGCTGAGTGAGGCGCGAGGGCCGCTGGCGGAGCGCTTCCGCGGGTTCGCCGGCCACTACGGCGTGCCGGAACCGTGACGCATCAACCGATCGGCTAAGCCTGAAAGCGACTTTAAGTGGTCGCGGACCTCCTCACACCACTGCCAAGGTGGGTGGTGGAAGGGGGAAATTCCATGCTCAAGACAACCGCGCTGCTCACCGCGGCGCTCCTGGTCCTGACCGCCGGACCAGCCACCGCCCACAACAACGGGGACTGGGCCGGATGGCAGAAGGACCTCAACGGTTCGAGGCACAACGCGGCCGAGTGGCGCCTCAACCAGAACAACGCGAGCAAGCTCAAGCTGAAGTGGGCGTTCGCCTACCCGAAGGGCGAGATCAACTTCGTCCGCAGCCAGCCGGCCGTCGTCGGCGACACGATCTACTTCGGCAGCCCGGACGGCAAGTTCTACGCGCGCAACGCCCGCACCGGCGCGGCAAAGTGGGAGTTCGAGCTCCCGAAGGCGAGCAGGGCCACGTACAACTCCGACGGGCCGACGGTCGCGGACGGCAAGGTGATCTTCGGGGACAGCGCGGGCCGGCTGTTCGCGCTCGACCAGCGGACCGGGCGGCAGCGCTGGCAGACGCAGCTGGACACCACCGTCGCGGCGATGACCACCAGCTCGCCGATCGTCCACAACGGACTCGTGTACGTCGGGACGTCCAGCAGCGAGAACGTGTTGCCGCGCGACTTCCCGTGCTGCACGTTCCGCGGGCACATCGACGCCTACGACGTCGACACGGGTGCGCTGGTCTGGCGGCACTACACGGTGCCGGAACCCGTCGAGGTCGGCACGTGGCCCAACGGTGCCAAGCGGTTCGAGCCGTCGGGCGCCGGGGTGTGGAGCTCGCCGGTGATCGACCGCAAGACCGGCACGCTCTACGTCGGCACAGGCCAGAACTACACCGGCAAGGGCGGCGAGTTCGACTCGTTGCTCGCGCTCAACGCCCGGACCGGCGCGATCAAGTGGTCCAACCAGGTCACCGACGCCGACACCTGGCGCGGGGCGTGCAACGAACCCGATCCCGAGGGATACTGCCCAGGGCTCAAGGACAACACCAACCTCGACTACGACATCGGCTCCATGCCGAACCTGTTCGAGGTGGACGGCAGGCAGCTCGTCGGCGTCGGGCAGAAGCTGGGTGTCTACCACGTGTTCGACGCGAAGACCGGCCAGGTCGTGTGGCGGCGGCAGCTGGGTTCGCCGTGGCCCAGCGGCGGTATCGGCGGTATCCAGTGGGGCGCGAGCTACGACGGCAAGCGGCTCTACATCGCCACCTACGCCGCCAGTCCGGGCAAGCTGTTCGCGGTGGATCCCGCCACGGGCGCCGTCCTGTGGGAGACACCGGCACCGGCTGACGGTTGTGACACGGGTGGTGTGGCCGGTCAGCCGGGATGCGGGCCCGCGCATGGTGTTCCGGTGACCAGCACGCCCGGTGTGGTGTGGCTGGGCGCGCAGGACGGCAAGTTCCGCGCGTACAACGCGAAGACCGGCAAGATCCTCTGGACCTACGACACCATCCAGGACGTCAAGGGTGTCAACGGGTTGACCGGGCGCGGCGGCAACCTCGCCGGTCCCGGCACGGGTGCGGTGGTGTCGGACGGCATGGTCTACGTCCAGTCCGGCTACTTCGCGCCGTACGAGAACCCGAACGGGCACGTGCTACTCGCGTTCGGCCTGTAGTTTCGCGCGGACGGAATCAGCGGGAGTTCCCGCTCCCGTGCGGAGTTCCAGGGATTTCTGCCAGGCCAGCCGAGCAGACTCGGCGTCACCCGCGGCCGCGTGGGTGTCGCCGAGCTGTTCGTACGCCGCGGCTTCGTGCGGGACGTCGCCGCCGCGCCGGAAATACCCGGCCGACTCGGCGAACGCGTGCGCGGCGCGCGGGAAGTCACGCAGCCCGAGGTAGGCGGTGCCGAGGTTGTCCCACGTCTCGCCCTGGCCGAACAGGTGGCCCATCGCCTGCCACATCGGCATGACGCGCTCGGAGTAGGAGACCGAGGCGGTGTAGTCGCCGATCTTGCCGTAGCCCCATGCCAGTCCGGTCAGGGCGTTGGCCTGCCCGTACTGGTCGCCGCACTCCTCGAACAACGCGAGCCCGCGCCGCGTGTACTCCATCGCCTCGTGGATCTGGTCGTCGGTGCACAGCATCGCGATGTTCAGCAGCACACCGGCCTGCCCGGCCGCGTTGCCCTCGTACACCTCCAGCGCCCGTTCCAGCACGGCCCTGGCCTCGTCGAGCCGCTTGAGCCGGCCGAGCCCGCGGCCGACGTTGATCAGCGTGCGGCCGATTCCGTCGGTGTCGCCGAGCTGCTGCACCGCGGCGAGCGCGAGTTGCTGGGACGTCAGCAGATCCCGGTAGCGCGCTTGCCGGTCGAGGATGTCCGCGAGCGACCAGCCCATCAGCCACGTCTGCGTCGGCGTGCCGAGGGGCAGCGCGGCCATCAACGTCGGGTGCTCCGCCACGAGCCACCTCAACGCCTCGTCGCGCGTGTTCATCGGCGACACGACCACGCCGTGGCCGGGAGTTGGGGTGATCGGGCGGCGGCGGGTCGGGGTGAACGCGACACCCGCCTCGACACTCGTCAGCGCGAGGTGGTCGAGCAGCCGGGTCAGCGCCTGCTCGCCCTCGTCGTGCCGAGCCAGCTCGGCCGCGTAGTCGCGCAGCAGGTCGTGGCAGCTGAACCGGCCCGGCTCCGACTCCTCGATCAGGTTCGCCCGCGCCAGTTCCGCGAGCAGTGCCCCGGTCTCCGGCATCGCGAGCCCGGCCAGCGAGGCCGCGCCCGCGAGGCTGATGTCCGAGCCCGGCACGAGCCCGAGCAACCGGAACAGCCGCAGCGCCGCCGGGCTGAGTGCCTTGCAGGAGTGGGAGAACACCGACCGCAGGTCCGCTGTGACGTCATCGTCGTCAGCGAACGCGTCGAGGTCGGCGAGCTCGTCCGCCAGCGCCGCCAACGGGAACTCCGGCTGCGTCGCCGCGCGTGCCCCGGCGACCGCGAGGGCCAGCGGCAGGCGGGCGCAGCGGCGGACCACGATGTCGACGGCTTCCGGTTCGGCCTGCGCGCGGTCGTGGCCGATGCGCGCGGCCAGCAGTTCGCGGGCGTCGTCGGGCGGCAGCAGGCCCAGTGGCAGCGACTGCGCGCGGTGCGACGGTTTGAGCGCGGTGCGGCTGGTGACGACCACGTGGGTGTTGGGCGTGCGCGGCAGCAGCGGCTCGATCTGGTCGGCGTCGGTGGCGTTGTCGAGCAGCATCAGGACTTTCTTGCCGGCCAGCGCGTCCCGCAGCAACGCCGACTGCCCGGCCAGGTCGTGCGGCACCTTCGCGCGCGGCACGTCCAGCGCCGACAGGAACCGCAGCAGCGCGTCACCGGGGCTCAGTGCCGCGCCGGACGGCCCGAACCCGTGCAGGTTGACGTAGAGCTGGCCGTCCGGGAACCGGGCCGCGGCCCGGTGCGCCCAGTGCACGGCGAGCGAGGTCTTGCCGACGCCGCCCGTCCCGGTGATCACCACGACGCCGTTCGGTGCCTGGTCCAGCTCGGCCAGCTCCACCGCCCGGCCCGTGAACGGTTTGGGCGCGGCGGGCAGCTGCCGTGGCGCCGACGCGGTCTGCAGCCGCCGGTGCAGGGTGGCGAGCTGCCGGGACGGTTCCGCGCCCAGCTCGGTCGCCAGCCTGGCCTTGAGCACGTCGAAGTGGGTCAGCGCGTCGGACGTGCGGCCGCTGCCGTGCAACGCCTCGATCAGCTGGGCCGCGACGCGTTCGTCCAGAGGTCGTTGCGCGGCAAGCGTTTGCAGCTCGGGTACCACGGCGCTGTGCTCGCCTGCGCTGAGCCGTGCGTCCAGGTGGTCCAGCCGCGCCGCGAGCAACTCGTCCGCGAAATCGGCACGCTGCCGACGAGCCCACGGAGTGTCCAGAGTGGACAGCAAGTCCTCTTCGGCGAGCGCGAGGGCCTCCGCGTGGCGGCCGGTGCGCACGAGGTGGCGGAACAGATGTAGATCGATCTCCAGTGGATCGACCCGCACCACGTACCCGCCCGCCTCGCGCTCGATCAGGCCGGGCAACGTCTGCCGCAACCGGGTCAGCCACGTCTGCGTCATCGCGCGGGCACGGGCGGGCGGCGCGTCCCCGAGGACGCGTTCGACCAGCTCGTCGGCCCCGAGCACGTGGCCTGCGTCGACCAGCAGCACGCCCAGCAGGGCACCCGGCCGGGTCGGCCCGAACTCGGTCGTGCGGTCGCCTGTCCGCGCCGAGACCCCGCCGAACACCGTGAACCGCACGTTGATCACCGTATCCGCTCCCGAGGCACCGTCACAGGACAAACACCTCCCGCGCCGTCGGGTACCCCGCACATTTCGGCTCGATCGGATGAGTACGCGGGCCCCGTTCGGTGCCCGCTTCACGCCCCGTGAGATTCCGGGCGGCGACGCGGGTGCGTTCGTGGCGACACGAGTGGCCGAACAGTGGCCGGTACAAGGCGTGGTGCGACTGAGCGTGCTCACTTCGGAGGCGGTGGAGGCGCGCGGCTGTGGCGAGGATTTTGCTGTGGACGGAACTCGTGCGACGTTCGAGGCGGTGGCGAGACGATGGTCCGGGCGCTGGACCGGTTTCGCCGGGCAGCGAAATTCTAGAGCTTTTCTCAGGGTGCTGACAGCAGACTCCTAGGCACGCGCGGCTTAGTGGAGTCAGGGAGGTCGCCATGCTGATCGATCGCACCATGCCGCTGGGTACCGCGCTGACAGTCACGTACGCCTCAGAGCGCGGCCCACGCACGCACAACGCCGACGCCCACGCCACCAACGGCCGCCGCACCTTCGTGGTCGCCGACGGGGTGGGCGACTCGGCGGCCGCCGCCGAGGCCGCCTGGGCCGCCGCGCGGGCCGCCTCCCTGCTGACCGACCCGGTCGCCGCGATCCTGGCGGCCAGGGACGCGCTGCAGGTGCACAGCGGGGACGCCGTGATCGTGGTCGCGGTGGCGCGTCCGGACGGAGGCTTCGACATCGCGTGGGCCGGGGACGCCCGCGCGTACGCCTCGGCCGGCGACGACCTCGTGCAGCTCACGAGCGACCACACGGTGGCCGAGTACTTCCGCGAGCGCGGGGTGGTGCCGGAGCCACGGCTGGAACATGTCGTCACGAACACCGTGCGGCACGCCACCGCGGACAACATCGGGCGGGCGGCGACACGTGCTGCGCGGCTCGCGCTCGTGTCTGATGGCGTCTACGGGCCGTTGGGGCACGACGGGATCGAGGCGATCATGGCCGGCCACGCGTCGGCTGAGCGGCTCGTGCGGGCAGCGCTGTACGCGGGCGGGACGGACAACGCCACGGCGCTGGTCGTCAGTTAGCCGGCCTTCTTCTTGCCGCGCTTGGTCTTGCTGGCCTCGACGCTGCGCTGCAACGCCTCCATGAGGTCCATGACCCCGGTGGCCTCGGGCGGCTCGGCCTCGGCGACGACCTCGCGGCCCTTCTGCTTGGCTTTGATCAGCTTGTTCACGCGTTCGGTGTACGTGTCGCGGTAGGCCTTCGGGTTCCAGTCGTCGGCCATGGATTCGACCAGCGACACGGCCATGTCGAGCTCCTTGCCGCGCGGCGCCCGGCCCTCCGGCATCTCCAGCACGTCCTTCGGCTCGCGGATCTCGTCCGCGAAGAACAGCGTGTGCACGGCGAGGATCCCGTTGTCCTCCTTGAGCGCGGTCAGGTACTGCTTGCCGCGCATGACGAACACCGCGATCCCGGCCCGGTTCGTCTTCTTCATCGCCTGCGCCAGCAACAGGTACGGGCGGGAGAACTCCGGCTTGGCCGGGCCGAGCCAGTAGGTCTTCTGGAAGAACACCGGGTCGATCTCGTCGAGGTCCACGAACGCCTCGATGTCGAGCGTCCGCGAGCGGCCCGGCGCGATGTCGTCCAGCTCCTCGGGCTCCACGAGCACGTACTCGCCGTCACCGGTCTCGTGCCCCTTCACGATCTTGTCGTAGGGCACCTCGCGGCCGGTGCGCTCGTTGACGCGCTTGTACCGGATGCGGTCGGACGTCCCGCGCTGGAACTGGTTGAAGTGCACCGTGTGGTCCGTGGTGGCGCTGTACAGCTCCACCGGGATGCTCACCAGCCCGAAACTGACCGACCCGCTCCAGATCGCCCTCGCCATGCGGGTCAGGTACCCGCTTTCACCCGCACCGAATCGCGAGCCTCGTACAACCTGCCGTCCACCACCACGCGCGGCAGGTGCGGCCCGTTCGTGGTGTACGTGTGGGTGACCTGCCGACCGCCCGCGGCACTGGTCCCGTCGCCGAAGTACCAGCGGAGCTCCTGACCCGCGGGTGCCGTCAACGTGACGGTGTCGCCGGTGAGTTCGACGTCGATCGAGCCCTGCTCGGAGTCGAGCCCGAACCACGCGCGCAGCTGCTGGTCGCGCAGGAAGTTCTCGGCGTACTGCCGCGAGCCGGTCGTGTCGGGATGCGCGATCGCCGCGGTCAGGCATTGCAGGGCCGTGGCGCTGTAGCGCGGGCATGCCTCCTGCCGCAACGAGAACTGCTGGTCCTCGTGCGGCAGCTGCCAGACCTTGCGGTCAGCTGCGAACGCCGCGTTGTCCAGCGTGAACAACCCGTCGCCGACCACGGCGAACGGCCCGTCGGCCGAAGCCGCGTTGGCCTCCGCGACAGCCGTTCGATAGGCCTCCGCGGACTCACGGGTGAACTGCTCGAACCGCTGCGGCGCCCGGCCGATGTTCTGCAGGCACAGCTGTTCGTTCTGCGCCGAGAAGCCCCGCTCCGTGCAGAACCAGCCCGGCACGAAGCTCGCCCGGCTGAGCGCGTAGTAGAAGTCGACGACCAGCACCTTCGGGCGGCCCGGCAGGGAATGCGCCTTCTCGATCGCCTCCCGCATGCCCCGCCCGCCGTAGCCGATCTTGGCGCCGCTGAAGTACGGCACGTCCTTCGCCGGGTTCGTGGGCGCCGCACCGACGCCGCCGCACTCGCGCCGCACCGCCGTCGGGACGTCCTCCGTGCCGGGGGTGATGCCCAGGGGGATGCCGAGCAGCGGGTCCATGTCGTTGATGCAGCCGTTGATGATCACCAGGTCGGTCGAGTGGCCGGCGGCTTCGTCCAGCTGGCAGAACACGTCCGGCAGCTGCGCGGTGACCTCGCCGAGCTCCATCTCGCCGTCACCGTCGGGGTCCTGGACGTAAGCGTCGGGGCACTCGGCATCGGGCGCGTCCAGCACGGCACCCGAGATCGAGTAGTCGCGGTGCACGAACCCGCGCCCGGTCGCCTTGCCGAGCAACGACGCCGTCAGCCGCGGGAACTTCTGGTGCTGGTCGACGCCCTGGTTCCACACCACGGAGTCGCCCACCGACACGACCCGGACGGGGTTGCAACCATCGCTCACCTCGTCGTGCCACACCTTTCCGTACGCGTGGCCGGGTTCGCGCGCGTCGACCAGGAACTCGCCGGGGCCGGGCAGCGTGAAGTTCGTGCCGGTTCCGGTGATCACCGCGCCGTTCTGTCGAACGCGCCATTCGACGTTCTTGTTGGCGGGGTTGAAAACCGTCACGCGTCCCGTTGACGGTTGACCGCACGCGGCCGTCACGTCGACGTCGAGGATGAGCGGGTAGTCCGGGGAAACCGCTGCTACGGCAGGGGTCGAGCCGGAGATCACGACGGCGGCCAGCGCCGCGGGTAACGCCCTCATGCGCCCGCATCTTACGGTACTCGAACGTCTCGTTAGTCCGCGCGTGCAACCTCCGGGGTGTGACATCGGTCTTGAGCTAGTGATCGACAAACCTCTGGGAGGAAGTACATGAGATTCGTACTGGGGATGCTGCTCTCCGCACTCGCTGTCATCGCGGGAACCGGTGTGGCGCAAGCGGATCCGCCGCCGCCGGGCCAGCCGTACCCGAGTGTGACGACGTGGGCCGACGCCGAGGTGCGCACCTGTGAGGCGTTGTCGTGTCCGGTGGACCACGTGATTCCCGCGGGCGTGACCACCATCGGCATCTGCTGGACCCGTGGTCAGACCGTTCACGACCACGGCATCTACAACAACATCTGGATCATGGTCAGTCTGATGGACGGCGGCCGCTACCTGGCCAGCGCCATCTACTTCAAGGGTGACGAGCGCGCGAACCTGCCTTACGCGAACGACTGCGGCCCACTCTAAGGGTCTTGTCAGGCGCGGGCGGCCACGGTCAGCATGCCGACAGGCTAACCGCTGGTCAGTAGCCCT
>NZ_JBEXPJ010000117.1:0-27300 GCF_040611995.1 Lentzea sp. NPDC006480 | reverse complement strand
GCGTGTGGTGGGACGGGACGGAAGCTCCCCGCGTGTGGCGGGATGGGACGGAAGCTCCCCGCGTGTGGTGGGACGGGACGGAAGCTCCCCGCGTGTGGTGGGACGGGACGGAAGCTCCCCGCGTGTGGCGGGATGGGACGGAAGCTCCCCGCGTGTGGTGGGACGGGACGGAAGCTCCCCGCGTGCGGCTGGACGGGACGCGGGGTCCCCGCGTGCGGCTGGAGCGTACGAAAGGTCCCCGCGTGCGGCCGTTTCCTGAAGGAGGGCTGAAAAAGGTGGGGCTGTCCCTACCCCGGGCACTCAGGGACACCTCAGGGTTTGCTCGGGGGAGTTCCCCATTGGTTGATCATCGGGAGCACAAGAGACTTTTGGCATGCTCGAGCAGGGGGCGAACAGACGGGGATTGGTGATCTGGGGACTGGTGTTCTCACTGGTCCCGATTTTCTACCTGCATGTGGTGTCGGCAGGGCAGCTCAACCCGGTCACCGACGTGATCAGCGACTACGTGTTCGTCCACAACGGCACGGAGTGGTTGGCCGCGACGTCTCTCAGCCTGGCGGCCATCTCCGCGTTACTTGCTGTCAACCTGAAGCAAGTGGGCAGGTCAGCGCGGTGGCTCATCGCCATCTGGTCGGCGGGGCTGACGGTGTCGACGATCTTCCCGACCGACCCGACGGGTGCGCCGACGAGCCTGTCGGGCTACGTCCACCGGTACGCGGGCGCGGTCATGTTCGTGGCGCTGCCGGCGGCGGGTGTGCTCATCGCGAAGAAATTTCCGGCCCTTCTCGGTATCGCAATAACGGCGAGCGTGTCGAGTGCGGCTTTTCTGGTCAGCCACGTTTCGTTCGCCGGTTTTGAGGCGCGCGGACTGACTGAACGCGTTTTGTTCGCATCCCTTTACGGACTTCTCTTCGCCATCGCGGCACTACAGGTGAGGCGCACGACATGACCATGCTCGCCATCACGCTCGCCGTGTTCGGCGCCGTGTGCTTCGCGCTTGCGGCCCGCCTGCAGCACGACGCGGTCGCGGAGACCGGGGCACGGGTCGGCGTCCTCAAGCAGCCGCGCTGGCTGGCAGGCCTCGCCCTGCTCGTCGCGGGTGCCGCGATCCACGCCGCGGCGCTCGGCATGGCACCCCTCACCGTCGTCCAGCCGATCGGCGTCGTAGCGATCGGCATAACGGCGCTCATGGACCGTCGCATGAGCGAACTGCCGGCGATCCTGATCACGACCGTGGGTGTCGGTGCGTTCGTGTTCCTCGCATCCGGCAGTGCGACTGCGACCCAGATCGCACCCGATGCCGAGCTCACGGCCGGACTAATAGTCATCGGGGCGATCGCCGTACCTGGAGTCATTGCCGCCCTCACGACCAATGCGCGGACACGAGCCGTGGCGTTCGCATCGGCCGGTGGTGTCGCGTACGGGTACGTGTCCGTGCTCATGCGCGCCGTGTCCCAAGCGGTGCAGCAGGGCGGTTTCGGGTTCGCGCAGTTCGTGTCCGTGCTCGGCATCGCACTCTCGCTCGCCGTCGGCGGCTGGCTCGTCCAGCACGCCTACGCCGGCGGGCCCCCTCATCTCGCCGTCGCCTGCCTGACCGTGGTGGATCCGCTGGTCGCGGTCGGCATCGGCGCCTTCCTGCTCGGCGAGGCCGCGCACCTGTCCCCGTGGACCGGTGCCGCGCTGATCGCCTGCGCGTTCGCCGCAGCCAGCGGTGTGTTCGCCCTCGCCCGTGAACCTCAAGCAACCACTCGATCGGAGCTTCCCGTGAACACCTCCAGCGCGCTGCGCGTCGTCATCGCCGCCGACACGTTCCCGCCGGACGTCAACGGAGCGGCGCGGTTCGCCCAGCGCCTCGCCTCGGGCCTCGCGTCCCGCGGTCACGACGTCCACGTGATCGCCCCGGACTCGCCGAAGGCCACCGAGATCGACGGTGTGACCGTGCACCGGCTGCGATCGCACCGGCTGCCGTTCTACCCGGACTTCCGCTTCTGCCTGCCGTGGCAGGCCGCCAAAGAGGCCGACGAGCTGGTCAAGTCGCTCAAGCCGGACGTGGTGCACGTCCAAGCACACTTCGTGGTGGGCCGGTTCGTCCTGAACTCCGCCGTCGCTCAGGGGATTCCCACGCTCGCCACGAACCACTTCATGCCGGAGAACCTGTTCAGCCACGCGCACGTGTCGGCGTTCCTGCAGGGCATGGCCCGCAAGTTCGCCTACCGCGACCTGGCGCGCGTGTTCGGACGGGCCGACATGGTGACCGCGCCGACGCCGCGTGCCGTGCAGTTGTTGCACGAGAGCGGTTTCCCCGAACGCGCGGTGCCGGTGTCGTGCGGCATCGACATCGCCCGCTATCAGCGGGAGGTCACCCACAACGACCGCCCCACGGCGTTGTTCGTCGGCCGGCTGGACGAGGAGAAGCGCGTCGACGAGTTCCTCAGGGCACTCGCCAGGGTCCCCGGCGCGTTCGGCGAGATCGTCGGTGACGGCACGTGCAAGGCCGAGTGGGAGCTGCTGGCCCGCGACCTCGGGATCACCGAACGGGTGCGGTTCCACGGTTTCGTGTCCGAGGACGAGCTGCTCGACGCCTACGCCCGTGCGGATCTCTTCGTGATGCCCGGTGTCGCCGAACTGCAGAGCCTCGCCACGATGGAGGCGATGGCCGCGGGCAAGCCGGTGATCGCCGCCAACGCGATGGCGCTGCCGCACCTCGTGCACCACGGCCGCAACGGCTGGCTGTTCGAGCCCGGCGACGTGAACCAGCTGGCCCAGCGCCTGCACACGCTCGTGCACGACGAGCCCATGCGGGGCCGGATGGGCGCCGCCAGCAGCGAGATCATCTCGCACCACGCGCTGGCGGCGACCCTGGAGCGCTTCGAGGCCCTCTACGCACGAGCGATGGGCCACACGGCACCCGTCATCGCACTGGCGGCCTGAGCTTCTGCTCGATCAGTTGCGCGACACCGAGTCCGGTCTGGGAGAGGGTGAGCTTCGAGGGGTGCTCGCCCTCTCCCTCGATGAGGAACCGGTAGAGCGACGCGTGGCCTTCCAGCCGTTCGCGCAGCAACTCCGCGATGTCGCCGCCGTCCGGGTAGACAGCCGGAATCGCCTCGCTGACGAGCTGCGTGCGGATCCTGCGGCGTTCCACCCGCGGCACGTACCAGGACGTGATCAGCAGCAGCGTCAGCCCGAACGCCAGCGCCGTGCCGATCATCGCCTGCCAGCCCCATCCGCCCGGCCGGATGAGCAGCAGCACGTCGGCGACCGCGAGGTAGCCGACGCCGTAGACCGCGGCCCAGCCCGCCGTCGCCGCCGCCGGTGGTTCCGCACGTTCGGTGCCCCACTCGCCTTCGACCCGGCGCCAGCGTTGCAGCGACTTCCCGCCGCTCAACGCCATGTAGACGCCGAACACTCCGCAGAGGACCGAAGTCGGGATCACCAGCCACGGCTTGGTGTGCAGCTCGAACTGCCAGATCGCCCACACGAGCCCGAGCGCCACGACCGCGGTCGCCGCCTGCTTCCACCGGCGTTTGATGATCTCCAGCGGCTTGAAGTCGGCCAGCACCGCGAGCGGGGTGCGGATCGGTGCGGGTAGCGAGCCCAGGACCAGCAGCGCCGTGACGACCAGCGCCACACCGGCCACCGTGACCGTGCCCGTGGTGATCTGCGAGCGGTCGTCCGGCAGCCGGTCGACGGCTATGGCCGTCAACGGGATCACCGGCGAGAGCAGCACCAGTCCGTGCAGCATCGTGCCGCTTCTCAATGCGGCGTAACCGAAAGCGGCCAGCAGACAGGCCGCGCCGATCGCCGCGCCCGGACCCGCGGCCCACGTCGGGAGCATGCCGAACAACGCCATCACGACCAGCGCGCCACCGACCGCCAGGCCCAGCAAACCCAGGAACTGAGCCAGGTTCCCGCCGCGCGTGAGGCCGGTGATCGTCCAGTACGGGAGCAGCGCGGCACCTCGCACCGCACGGGTGACCGGACGGACCGCGGCGAACCCCGCCCGTTCGGAGTCGGCCACCGTCACCGCGACAGCCGCTGCCGTCGCGGCGGTGCGGATCATCTGGTCCGACGCGGCTTCCTGGGTGAGCGGCTCGCGACCGATTCCCGCGCGGTCGAAGGCGTTGAGCGCGGCCATGCCCATCGTGACCGTGTGCTCCTGCGGGAACTCCAAGCGCCGCAACAGATCCGCGTGTTCTTCCAGGAAGAGCTCACCCCGCGAGCGCTTGTCCGCGCCGTCGCCCCGGTCGGCGATGATCGCGGCCCTCAGCCGGGGCAGTTCCTCGCAGATGATGCGCCAGTGCAGGCCCCACGCGGCGAGTTCGGCGAGCTTCATCGACGACGGCGACAGCTCGTGGTCCGCCTCGTAGATGCCCTGGAGCTCCTTCTTGGCTTCTACCGCGCAGTTCGCGACCTGGATCGGCAGCTCGGGGCCGAACATGTGCTCGATGACGCTGTTGACGACGGCTTCCGCGCGTTGTTCCGGAGTGCGCTGGTCGTTCTCGGGGCGGCCGAGCGTGTCCATCCTGCGCAGGCGGCGCGGGTCGAACAGCACGCGGCAGAGCATCGTGGCGCCGTCGAGGCGGCCCCAGATCCAGTCGTTGACCCGCCAGGACCGCTTGAGGAACCCGGAGAACCTCGACAGCGACGCGCCGCCCGCCTTGTCGTCGGCGGTGATCGACTGCTGGGCGAAGGCGTTGCGGGTCTGCAGCGAGACCTGGACGAGCTCGACCGGTGTGTCCAGGCCCGTGGAGGCGTCGTCGGACAGACAGGTGCCGGCGATCTCCAGCGCGAGCAGCCTGCTGAGGCACCGGTCCGCGTCCGACAGCCCGGCTTCCTGCGCGGTGGGCGGCTGGTCGAGCAGCGCGTGCCAGCACATCAGTCCGCCCAGCTTCAGCCGGTGCCCGTCGAGGCTCGTGATCACTTCCTGGGCCTCGCCGACGATCCGGCCGATCTCCGCGATCTGCGCCTTCACCTCCAGGCCGAGGTGCCCGTCGATCATGTGCTCGTGGTAGCTCGCGAGCCGGCCGGTCCAGTACTCCTGGCCCAGCGAGTCGGACGGCTTCCAGGCGAAGAGGTCGCCCCTCAGCCTGCGAAGTTCAGCGCGGACCTGGTGCAGTTCGCGGCGGGCCGTGGCGATCTGGTCTGCCTTGCCGTCCGGCGCGACCCAGACGAGCCGCTTGAGCAGGTCGAGTGCCGACGCCCCAAGACGTTCGGCCATCGTGATGCCCCACTCCCAGCCGACGCCCTCGCGGCAGACCGGGCTGGGCAGCTTCACACCCGGCACGTACGGCAGGACGCCGTGGCGCCTCTTCCAGTCGCGCTGGGCGGATTCCGCCGCCCGGCGCGCGCGTTCGAACGACCAGTTGGCCGGATTTCCCCTGGGGAGCTCGAACTGCTGGGTGGTGACCTGACGTGCGGCCAGCCGGATCTCGACGTCCTCGTAGTGGCCGAAGAGCTTGTCCGCCAACGAGTAGACCTCGTCCACCACGTTGTCGTCGTTGGTGTGCAGGCGTTCCAGGAGAGCCATGCGGCCGCCCCTGCTGCTCGCCGCCCGGCGGTTGTGCTCCTCGATCTTCTCGACGTAGGTGCGGTTCGCCTGGCTGGACATGGCGCTCAGGAGCTTGGCGCCGGAGGCGACCGTGGTCGGGCCCTTGGTCAGGGTGTCCGCGATCGGTTCCGAGCCGAGCGGTTCGGCGTGCGGGAAGACCAGCAGCATCACGCGACGCACCGGGCCGTCCGCCGGCATGCGGTCGATGGCTTCCAGGGCTTCTCGGGTCGGAGTGTTGACCAGGACGCCGCCGTCCACCGCGAACCTGCTCCGGTCGCCGCCGTTCGACCAGCTCGCGACGTCCGCCATGTCCGGGCGTTCCGGGGAGGCTTGACCGCCCACCGGGATGAAGCTCGGCTCGAACGCGAACGGGAAGCTCGCCGAGGACCTCGCGGCCAAAGCCAGTTGCAGGACCCGGTCGTTGAGCGTGTCCGCGGTGAAGTCGTCCCTGGTCTGCTCGCTGACCCAGCTGTAGGGGTCGCGGCGGAAGCTGAAGCTGCCCTGGTGGACCGACTGCGTCAACGGCTGGCCCAGGTCGTCGTAGGTGATCTCCGGGACGCCGCCGAGCAGCGTGGTGGTGATTCTGAGGTCGATCGGGCGCTGGTCGGGCTCGGTCGGGGTGAAGTCGGTGGTCAGGCGGGCCAGTGCTTCCTGGAGCCGGGGCAGGAAGAACTCGTCGCCCTTGAGCAACGACGCCGGCTCGCCGCGGAACGGTGTCCTGAGGAGCTGTTCCATCCGGCCCTGCTCGGCCCACAGGTCGCGGAGTCTGCTCAGATCCGCCTGTTTGTTGACCTGGGACAACGCCAGCGCCGCCCCGTTGATGCCGCCCGCCGACGTGCCGGCGATGACGTCCGCTCTCGCGGTGCAGCCGACCAGGTCCAGCAGTGGCTGGTACGTCGAACCCGGCCTGGTCAGCCGGTCCAGCTCCAGCACGACGCCGCCCATCCAGACGGCCAGGCTGACGCCGCCGTTCAGCACGACGGCGAACCGGACCTCCTCGCGCGACATGGGCTGTTGCTCGGTCATGCCGCATCACCCCCTCCGGCTTCGATCTTCCCCTGACCAAGGAGTCGTCCGCCGAACGGGTGTGGTTACTGACCCATCAGCCGGGCGTAGAACGCGTTCAGGCGAGCAGCTGTCGGTTCCAGGCGCGTCAGCAGCTCGGACTCGGCCACGCCCGCTTCCTTCAGGTAGTTGACCAGGTGCACCGCGACCAGCTCCGCGTCGTGTCCGGCGTGCACGCGTGCGAACTCGCGCTCCACGGGATCCAGGTCGAACCGCGGCGAGGTGGCCAGCCCGAAATCCGCCAGGTAGACGCGAGAGCCGTCGGTGCGGATGTTGCCGAAGTGGATGTCCAGGTGCAGCAGGCCGAACGAGCGCAGCGCCGGCACGATGCCGTCGAGCTGGCGTTCCAGCTCGGGCACGCGCTCGACGGTGAGCCACTCGCGGATCGCGAACGGGATGTGCTCGAAGAAGAGCACCAGGCTGTGCGTGGCAGCCGCCAGCTCGGTGAGACGCGCACGGATCTCGAGCGAGCCACCGAGTCGCGCGCAGGCCTGGTCGATGTCGGCGTACAGCGGTGCGACCGGCGGACGGCCCGGCAGCACGCGGAAGTGGTGCAGCGCGGGAAAACCGGGGGTTCCGGACACGAGCTGGTTCGCGGCCAGCTCGCGCCACGCGCCGAAACCCGGCGACCCGATGCCGAACTGGCAGATCACCGGCAGCCCGAACAGGTTCGCGGTCGAGAACGGCCGCGCGAGCTCCCGATCCGTCAGCGGAACGCGCTTGGCGAACACCGGCGTGCCGTCGACGTCGAGCAGAACCGGCCCGCCACCCGCGCCCGATCCGAGCGCCTTTCCCCTCTCCAGCAACGAAACCAGCGAGGAGTCGGACTGCTGGGCGAGCCAGTCCCTCACGCGGGGTCGGACCTGAGGAATGGTCCGACGCGTTTGCGGGCGATCAGGACGCAGACGGCGAAGGTGATCACGGCGCCCGCGACGGCCTGCGGGATCGTGTAGGCGCGGCCGTCGAACGCCGAGCCGGTGGGCGGCAGGACGATCGCGATCAGTGCCGAGGTGACCATGGCGAACGTGCGGAACTTCGGGCCCACGACCGCGGCGGCCAGGGGGAGGGCCGCCCAGAGCACGTACCAGGGTTGCAGGACCGGACCGAGGACCAGGATCGCGCCCAGCGAGGCGCCCAGGCCGTTCATGGCCTTGATGCGGCCCTTGAAGCTCTGCCAGAGCAGTCCGGCGGTGATCACCACGGAGATGCCCTGGCCCAGCATGCGGGCCACGGCGACCATCGCGTCGGTGTGGTTGCCCAGGCCCAGCGTGATGCCGATGCCCGCGCCCATGATGCCCAGCGCGGTCGGCGGCGACATCCAGGACTTGACGGTCGAGGCGACGTCCAGGGTGGTGATCCAGCCGAAGCCGAAGCCGGTGCCCAGGCAGATCACCACCACGCCGACGGCGGCGATGACGGTCATGATCCCGGCCACCAGAGCCAGGTGTTTGAGCTTGCCGCCCAACTTCCGGGCCACCATCACGCCGAGGAAGCCGAGCGCGGCCATGGCGGGGATCTTGACCATCGCGCCGCAGACGATGATCGCGGCGCCGCCGGTGATCCACGTCCATTTCAACGGTTCGAGGCCGCGCATCGCGAGTTCGAGGCCCACGAGCATCAGGCCGAGGGCGAGGCCGTCGTTGTGCACGCCGATGACGAGGTGGAAGAGCACCAGCGGGTTCAGCGCGCCCAGCCACAACGCGCCGACCGGGGGAACGCCGAACCGGGCGGCCAGCCGGGGCAGCGCCCACACGATCATCGCCAGGCCGCACAACACCAGCAGCCGGTGCACGAACACGCCGGACACGACGTGGTCGCCGGTCAGCATCGCGGTCAGGCGGCCGAACGCGAGGAACAACGGCCCGTACGGCGCCGGAGTCTCCCGCCAGATGTTCGGCACACCGCGGGTCAGCACGTGGTCGACACCGAGAGCGTTGGCCGGGCCCAGCACGTAGGGGTCGAGGCCACGCGCGGCGATCTCGCTCTGCGCGAGGTAGGAGTAGACGTCGCGCGAGAACATCGGCACGCAGAAGACCAACGGCACGGTCCACATGAGCAGCGTGCGGTCCATCTGGCTGCGCGAGACCAGGCGGGGGCGGCCGGGGCGCACGAAGCGGCCCAGGGCCAGCCAGGCCGACACGATCATGAAGATGCCGGTCCAGACGACCCCCATCGCGACCGAGGGCATCCGCGAGAAGAGGCCGAGAACAGGCACGCCGTACAGCGGCGAGTAGATCGGGGCGGCGCCGCCACCGAGCGATCCGACGGTCAGCAGAAGCGCGCCGATCGTGCCCCAGCGACGGACGATGTCCAGCTGACGACGCTCTCGACCGTTCAAGAGGTCGCTCTCCGGAGTCACGGCTCCGCCGGAAGTGGGCATGCGGGCAGCGTATCCAGCCACGTTCAGCCGTGAGTCAGGTCACCCTGTAGCCGCGATCTTTGCGACCTCCGGCTAAATACGCAACACTGGTGTTGTGAAAAACGCCGAGACCCACCTTGACGCCGTGCCTCAGCACGACGGCAAGACTCGGCGTGCTGTCGCCAGGCTCCTGCTGGAGCAGGGCCCGGTCACCGCGGCAGCAGTTGCCGAGGAGCTGGGCATCAGCCCGACAGCGGTGCGCCGGCACATCGACGCGCTGCTCGCCGACGGCGAGGCACTCACCAGGGAACAGCCGCGCCAGACCCAACGCGGTCGTGGCCGTCCCGCGAAGCTCTTCCTGCTCACCGACGCCGGACGCGCCCGGTTCGGCCACGCCTACGACGACCTCGCGGTCGCCGCGATCAGGTTCCTCGCCCAGACAGGTGGCGAGGAAGCGGTCAAGGCGTTCGCGCAGAGTCGTGTCGACGCACTCGTCGAGGGGCACCGTGCGGCGATCGTGGCCCAGGCCACACCCGCTGACCGGGCCAAGGCCCTCGCGACCGCGTTGACCAGGGAGGGCTACGCTGCGTCGGCACGTCACGTCGGCGTGGGCGAGCAGTTGTGCCAGCACCACTGCCCGGTAGCTCACGTGGCGGCTGAGTTCCCCCAGCTGTGCGAGACCGAGACGGAAGCTTTCGCGAACCTCCTCGGTTCTCACGTACAGCGCCTCGCGACGATCGCAAGCGGCCATGCCGTGTGCACGACGCACATCCCGAACGTTCAACCCGGCTCTGCCGGAAAGCTCATCCCAGATGATGGAGGGGAGCCCGCATGACTGCCGCTGCCGAGCAGCGCACGCCCACCACGGTGCAGTCTCCGCTCACGCAGGAAGAGACGATTGCGTCTCTCGGCAACTACGAGTTCGGCTGGGCCGACTCGGACACTGCCGGCGCGAGCGCCCGCCGAGGCCTCAGCGAGGACGTCGTTCGCGACATCTCGGCGAAGAAGGACGAGCCCGAGTGGATGCTCGAGTACCGGTTGAAGGCGCTGAAGCTCTTCGACCTCAAGCCGATGCCGAACTGGGGCGCCGACCTCTCTGGGATCGACTTCGACTCGATCAAGTACTTCGTGCGTTCGACCGAGAAGCAAGCTCAGAGCTGGGAAGACCTGCCTGAGGACATCAAGAACACGTACGACCGGCTGGGCATCCCCGAGGCGGAGAAGCAGCGCCTCGTGGCCGGTGTCGCCGCGCAGTACGAGTCCGAGGTCGTCTACCACCAGATCCGCGAGGACCTGGAGCAGCAGGGTGTCATCTTCCTCGACACCGACTCGGGCCTGCGGGAGCACCCGGAGCTCTTCAAGGAGTACTTCGGTTCGGTCATCCCGGCCGGTGACAACAAGTTCTCCGCGCTGAACTCCGCGACCTGGTCCGGCGGCTCGTTCATCTACGTGCCGAAGGGTGTCCACGTCGACATCCCGCTGCAGGCCTACTTCCGGATCAACACCGAGAACATGGGCCAGTTCGAGCGCACGCTGATCATCGTCGACGAGGGTGCCTACGTGCACTACGTCGAGGGCTGCACCGCGCCGATCTACTCGTCCGACTCGCTGCACTCCGCGGTCGTCGAGATCATCGTGAAGAAGGGCGGCCGCTGCCGCTACACGACGATCCAGAACTGGTCGAACAACGTCTACAACCTGGTCACCAAGCGCGCCAAGGCCGAAGAGGGCGCGACCATGGAGTGGGTCGACGGCAACATCGGCTCCAAGGTGACCATGAAGTACCCGGCCGTCTTCCTGATGGGCGAGCACGCCAAGGGCGAGGTCCTCTCGATCGCGTTCGCGGGCGAGGGCCAGCACCAGGACGCCGGCGCCAAGATGGTCCACATGGCACCGCACACCTCTTCGACGATCATCTCGAAGTCGGTGGCGCGTGGCGGTGGCCGCACGTCGTACCGCGGCCTGGTCCAGGTCAACAAGCGGGCGCACCACTCGAAGTCCACGGTGAAGTGCGACGCGCTGCTGGTCGACACGATCAGCCGCTCGGACACCTACCCGTACGTCGACGTCCGCGAGGACGACGTGCAGATGGGTCACGAGGCCACGGTCTCGAAGGTCTCCGAGGACCAGCTGTTCTACCTGATGTCGCGCGGCCTGAACGAGGACGAGGCCATGGCGATGATCGTGCGCGGGTTCGTCGAGCCCATCGCGCGCGAGCTCCCCATGGAGTACGCACTCGAACTCAACCGCCTGATCGAACTGCAGATGGAAGGGGCCGTCGGCTGACATGGCCGCCCTGTCGACTCAACCTCACTCCCACGGAGCTGTCGTTCCGGTCTCCTCGCGCGCGGCGCACTTCACGTCCTACGACGTGGACGCGTTCGAGGTACCGGGCGGTCGTGAGGAGATCTGGCGCTTCACGCCTCTCAAGCGTCTTGCCGGTCTGCACTCCGGCGCTGCGGCAACGGGTTCCGCTGCCGTCGAGGTGAACGCAGCTGAAGGTGTCACCGTCGAGACCGTGGGTCGTGACGACTCGCGGCTCGGCACCGCCGGCGTTCCCGGTGACCGCGTCGCGGCGCAGGCGTACTCGTCCTTCGAGAACGCCACGATCGTGACGCTGCCCGGTGACGCGAAGTCCGAGCCGACCACCGTCACGGTGACCGGCGCGGGCATCGGTGCCGTCGCCTACGGCCACATCCAGGTCAAGGCCTCGCAGTTCGCCGAGGGCACCGTGATCCTGGACTTCCGCGGCTCCGGCGCGTACGCGGACAACATCGAGTTCCTCGTCGCGGACGGCGCTCACCTCACGGTGATCACCATCCACGACTGGGCCGACGACGCCGTGCACGTCTCGCAGCACCACATGAAGCTCGGTCGTGACGCGACCCTGCGGCACACGGTCGTGACGCTGGGCGGCGACGTCGTCCGGGTCACCCCGGTCGTGCAGTACGCGGGCCGCGGCGGCGACGCGGAGCTGTTCGGTCTGTACTTCGCGGACGCGGGACAGCACCAGGAGCACCGGCCGTTCATCGACCACGGGCAGCCCAACTGCCGCAGCAACGTCGTCTACAAGGGCGCGCTGCAGGGCGAGGGCGCGCACACCGTGTGGATCGGCGACGTGCTGATCCGTGCGGCGGCCGAGGGCACCGAGACGTTCGAGCTGAACCGGAACCTGATCCTGACCGACGGCGCGCGCGCCGACTCGGTGCCGAACCTGGAGATCGAGACCGGCGAGATCGAGGGCGCGGGCCACGCCAGCGCCACCGGCCGGTTCGACGACGAGCAGCTGTTCTACCTGCAGGCGCGCGGCATCCCGGAGGAGCAGGCACGGCGTCTCGTCGTGCGCGGTTTCTTCCAGGAGCTGATCGCGAAGATCGCCGTCCCCGAGGTGCGCGAGCGCCTGGAGGCAGCCATCGAGGCAGAGCTCGAGGCGGTCGGCACGTGATCAAGGTGTGTGCACTGTCCTCGTTGGACGACCGCAAGCCGTTCGCTGCCAGCGTTGACGACGTCGACGTGGTTCTGGTGCGCGACGGTGAGCGGGTGCACGCGCTCGCTGATCTGTGTTCGCACGCGGCGGTGTCGTTGAGCGAGGGCGAGGTCTTCCGCAAGGGGATCGAGTGCTGGTTGCACGGGTCGTGCTTCGACCTGGAGACCGGCAAGCCCTCCTCGCCGCCCGCCACCGAACCGGTCGACGTCTACGCCGTCGACATCCGTGACGGCGACGTCTTCGTCGACGTCACCGTCACCACGAACTGACTTCTAGCTACACCACCAGGAGAACGGCAAGTCATGGCCACCCTTGAGATCAAGGACCTGCACGTCTCGGTCGTCAGCGAGGACGCTCCCAAGGAGATCCTCAAGGGCGTCGACCTGACGATCAAGGCCGGCGAGACCCACGCCATCATGGGCCCCAACGGCTCCGGCAAGTCCACGCTGTCCTACGCGATCGCCGGGCACCCGAAGTACACGATCACCTCGGGCACCGTCACGCTCGACGGTGAGGACGTCCTGGAGATGTCCGTCGACGAGCGCGCCCGCGCGGGCCTGTTCCTCGCCATGCAGTACCCGGTCGAGGTCCCCGGCGTCTCGATGTCGAACTTCCTGCGCACCGCCGCCACCGCCGTCCGCGGCGAGGCCCCGAACCTCCGCCACTGGGTGAAGGAGGTCAAGGGCGCGATGGCCGACCTCGACATCGACCCGGCGTTCGCCGAGCGTTCGGTGAACGAGGGCTTCTCCGGCGGTGAGAAGAAGCGCCACGAGATCCTGCAGCTGGGCCTGCTCCAGCCGAAGATCGCGATCCTCGACGAGACCGACTCCGGTCTGGACGTCGACGCGCTGCGCGTCGTGTCCGAGGGTGTCAACCGCTACAAGGCCTCCGGTGAGGTCGGCGTCATGCTGATCACGCACTACACCCGGATCCTCAAGTACATCTCGCCGGACTTCGTGCACGTCTTCGCCGGTGGCCGGATCGTCGAGTCCGGTGGTCCCGAGCTCGCGAACCTGCTCGAGGCCGAGGGTTACGTGAAGTACACCGGTTCCAAGGAAGCCGCAGCACTGTCCTGATGTTGTAGGTGTTGAGAGGAGGCGCTGTGACCACCACCGCAGCACCATTGGATGTAACCGCTCTTCGGGCGGACTTCCCGATCCTGTCTCGCACCGTTCGTGACGGGAAGCGCCTGGTCTACCTGGACTCCGGCGCCACCTCGCAACGCCCGACGCAGGTTCTGGACGCGGAGAAGGCATTCCTGCAGACCTCGAACGCCGCGGTCCACCGGGGTGCCCACCAGCTCGCGGAGGAAGCGACCGACGCGTACGAGGGTGCGCGTCAGCGCATCGCGGACTTCGTCGGCGTCGACTTCGGTGAGCTGGTCTTCACCAAGAACGCCACCGAGAGCTTCAACCTCGTGGCGTACGCGATGAGCAACGCCGCCACGTCCGGTCCCGAGGCCGCGCGGTTCGTCGTCGGCCCCGGCGACGAGATCGTCGTGACCGAGATGGAGCACCACGCGAACCTCGTGCCGTGGCAGCAGCTCGCTGCCCGGACCGGCGCCACGCTGAAGTGGTTCAAGCTGACCCCGGACGGTCGTCTCGACCTGTCCGATGTGGACAGCGTGATCACTCCGCGCACCAAGGTCGTGGCGTTCACGCACCAGTCGAACGTGACCGGCGTGATCAACCCGGTCTCCCTGCTGGTCGCGGCCGCGCAGAAGGTCGGCGCTCTCACGGTGCTGGACGCGTGCCAGTCCGTTCCGCACGGCCCGGTCGATTTTCATGCTCTGGGCGTCGACTTCGCGTCGTTCTCCGGCCACAAGATGCTCGGCCCGTCCGGTATCGGTGTCCTCTACGGACGGCGCGAGCTGCTGGAGGCGTTGCCTCCCTTCATCACCGGCGGCTCGATGATCGAGCTGGTGAAGATGGAGGGCTCGACGTTCGCGCCGCCGCCGCAGCGGTTCGAGGCGGGTTCGCCGATGACGTCCCAGGCCGTGGGTCTGGGCGCCGCGGTGGACTACCTCTCGATCGTGGGCATGGAACGGATCCACGCGCACGAGCACGCGCTGACCGTTGCCGCGCTGGAAGGTCTTGCGGGCATCAAGGGTGTCCGGCTGATCGGCCCTGCCGACGCGGTCGACAGGGGCGGCGCCGTGCCGTTCGAGATCGAGGGCGTCCACCCGCACGACGCCGGCCAGGTGCTCGACAGCCTGGGCATCGCCGTCCGCGTGGGTCACCACTGCGCGTGGCCGCTGCACCGCTGCCTGAACGCCCAGTCGTCGGTGCGCGCGACGTTCTACCTGTACAACACGCTGGACGAGGTCGACGCACTGGTCGACGGCGTCCGTGAAGCGCAGAAGTTCTTCGGGGTCGCCTGATGCAGCTGCAGCAGATGTACCAGGAGATCATCCTGGACCACTACAAGAACCCGCACGGCCGAGGCCTGCGCGACCCGTTCGACGCGGAGTCGTTCCAGGTCAACCCGACCTGCGGCGACGAGGTGACGTTGCGCGTTCTGGTGCGTGACGACGTGGTGCGGGACGTCTCGTACGACGGCCAGGGCTGCTCGATCAGCCAGGCCTCGACGTCGGTGTTGACCGACCTGGTCGTGGGTAAGCCGGTGGGCGAGGCGTTCAAGAAGCTGGACGCGTTCGTCGAGCTGATGCAGGGCCGCGGCCAGATCGAGCCGGACGAGGACGTCCTGGAGGACGGCATCGCCTTCGCCGGCGTCGCGAAGTACCCGGCGCGCGTGAAGTGCGCGCTGCTGGGCTGGATGGCGTTCAAAGACGCAGTAGCACGAAGCCAGGGAGCAGCATGAGCACCGGTTCTGAAGAGGTAGTCCGGGGCGCCGAAGGCATGCCGGTCTTCGAGCCCAAGGCTGACGTCGCCGCACTGGACGACGTCGAAGAGGCGATGCGCGACGTCGTCGACCCTGAGCTCGGCATCAACGTCGTCGACCTGGGTCTCGTCTACGACATCCACGTCGACGAGAAGAACGTCGCCACCATCGACATGACGCTGACGTCCGCGGCCTGCCCGCTGACCGACGTCATCGAGGACCAGACCCGCGCGGCCCTGACCGGCGGTGGGGGCGGTGGCCTCGTGTCGGACTTCCGCATCAACTGGGTGTGGATGCCGCCGTGGGGCCCGGAGAAGATCACCGACGACGGCCGCGAGCAGCTGCGCGCACTGGGCTTCACCGTCTGAGGTTCTCGTTTTGCCGAACGGCGCGCATCCATCAGGGTGTGCGCCGTTTCTGCGTGTTGCGCGCTTGACCCGGGCCGCGACAGGTCTACGTGGACATCATCGGGATGCTGTTGCTCTTCGCGTTCCTCGGGCTGTTCGGCGCCTTCTGGGTCTTTCTGCTGTCGGTGATCGTGCTGAGCATCTTCTCGTCGCACATCAGGCGAGGCGAGGTCGTGGTGACCTACCGCTTGGGCTCGAGGCGAGTCGACCGCGTCTACGACGTGCCGGGCCGGTACTGGCGACTGCCCCACGGTGACACCCGTGTGCTGAAACTCCGAGTCGACGAACCGGTCGTCCTCACGCAGAAACCGGTCGAGGTCCGCGCCCTGGAGAACACCTCGGTCGTCGTGACCGTGCGCCTCGTCATGGAGGTCACCGACCCGGTGCGGTACGGCACCGCGCTCGTGGGCAAGGAACTGGAGGACTGGCAGGCTGAGGCGATGCCCGGCCTGATCGCCGCGGTGGTGGCGGGCTACACGTTCGCGCAGGTGCTGAACGACCGCGCCGAGGTGACACGGAGCATCGAAGAGGCGGTGAGGCCGGCCGTCCCGAACTTCGGCCTCGCTTTCGTGCGGGCCGCGATTGTCGAGGCCAGCGGTCCGCCGTTGCCCCGCAAGTGACCTGTGCCGCAACAATCCACCATCTGGAACGCAATTAAATGCGTTGCGGGCCCGCGTGGCCGTCGCATAACTTGATCCCATCACGAACGACAGAGATCAACCGGAGGAAGACATGCTTGCCAAGGCTCAGCTCGCGGGATGGCGAATTCTCGCCTTCCTCGCCGGTTGCCTTCTGGTGCTGGCGTGGGGTTCCAGGCCATGACCTCGTAGCAGGTCCTGACCTCGGAGCCGCCAAGGGGAAACCCAGGCGGCTTTTGTTTTGCCCTGCCCAAGAATGCCGACGAGCTTTGGAAGCGGAACGGATTCCAAACCCGTTTCCCGAGGGTTCGACTCCTTCCGTCGGTGCGCAACAAAGTGAATACGCGGTCGTGGTGAACTCGGCGGACACGTCGGTCTTCCAAACCGAAGCAGAGGGTTCGATGCCCTCCGGCCGCTCGCACTGAAGTGGATCTAGCCCAACTGGTAGAGGCACATGGTTGAGGGCCATGACAGTCGGGGTTCGACTCCCCGGATCCGCACGCCCTTGTAGCCCAACGGGAGAGGCAACGCGCTCAGAACGCGTCCAGTCCAGGTTCGAATCCTGGTGAGGGCACCACACAACTGAACATCGAAGGGGGACGCGCCGGCGCGCAGGTGATCCTTGCAAGATCGCCCTGGAGGGTTCGACACCCTCGTCTTCCACTGTCGTCCCGTAGCTCAGCTGGAGAGAGCGTCCGTCTGATACGCGGTAGGTCCCAGGTTCAAGTCCTGGCGGGACGACCAACGTCCGGTAGCTCAGCGGAAGAGCGTCTGTCCTACAAACAGAGGGTCCCAGGTTCGAACCCTGGCCGGACGACCAAGCCACCTTCGAGTGAAACGCCGCTCGTGGGGGCGAGCGGGGCTGACGTTTGGTTTCTAACGTCCCATCACATGCGGACTCTCTCGGCGCTGCTCGTGACGATGGCCCTGATGCTCTGCGACCTGCCTTCCCACGCCGGACCGAAGGTCGAGCGGCACATCGAGTTCTCCATCGAACACCGGTGGGACGGCCAGAACGTGACGTTCAGGGGTGCCGTGTCGCGCATGTCGGACAACACCTACACGGTCACCGGCGACCTGCGCTCGAACTGCGGCGGGCCGCGGCGGGACATCAGGCTCGAGTACAGCCTCATGGACGAGCCGTGGAAGTCGTCGCCGGAACGCCACTGCGACGACGCGGGATCGTTCAGCTCAGGAGCGCTGCCCATCAGGAGACCGCAGAACATCGAGGTCCGGGTTTGTATCTCGACGAGCTGCGGCGGCCACAGGTACTTCGCACCCTGGAACTGAGTACAAAGGGAGCTGTGGATCACAGCAGCAGACCGATCTCCGCCGCCGGCGCCCTCTTCTTCGACGACGAGGACCGCATCCTGCTCGTCGAACCCACGTACAAGCCGCACTGGGAGATCCCCGGCGGCGTGATCGAGCGAGGCGAGACCCCGCGCGAAGCCTGCAGGCGCGAGATCGAAGAAGAGCTCGGCCTGATCAAGGAGCCCGGCCGGCTGCTCGTCGTCGACTGGGCACCGCAGCAGGACGACGACCGGATCCTGTTCGCCTTCGAAGGCGGCCTGATCACCGACCCGGCCGCGATCCGCCTCCAGGCAGCGGAACTCAGGTCCTGCGAGTTCGTGCGACCAGCGGAAGTGCCGGATCGCCTGATCCCCAGACTCGCGCGCCGCGTCAAGGAAGCGCTGCGAGCCCGGGAATCAGGCGAGACCCGCTACCTGGAACACGGCCGTCAGGCGTAGACCCGTTCCACGAACGACGCCAGCTTGTCCTCCGGCAGGTGCCGAGCCAGGTCCGCCTCGGACACCATCCCGACCAGCCGGTGGTTCTCGATCACCGGCAGCCGCCGGATCTGGTTGTCTCCCATGGTTTCCAGCACGTGCGCCAGGTCGTCCGAAGCTTCGACCCAGTGGACGTGGCCGCCGAACTCGCCGGCGCGGGTCGTCGCCAGGTCCAGGCCCGCGGCGACGGCCCTGATCACGATGTCGCGATCGGTGATGATGCCGTGCAGCCGGTCGTCCTTGCCGCAGATGGGCAGGGATCCGACGTCGAGGTCCCGCATCATGCGGGCGGCGTCCAGCAAACTTGCGTCCTCGTCCACGCACCGCACTCCGGGGTGCATGATCTCGCGTGCTGTGGTCATGTCCCTCAGGATCCGCCCGGCTAAACCACTCTGCAGGGTGGTCCGCTGAACGGCCTAAACGCTTGCGGGCCCAATGGTCCAAAGTGCTACTCTCTGTGGTCCTACGGTTACGCAGTTGCTATCTCCGGGGGCCGCGATGAACCTGTTAGCGGAACTGACCGCCGATCCCTGGAGCGGTGTCACACCGTCCGTGTACGAGACCGGCAGACTCGTCGCGCTGGCACCGTGGCTCGAAGGCCACCACGCCAGAATCCGCTACCTCATCGACACCCAGAACCCGGACGGCACGTGGGGCGGACCCGGCGAGTACGCGCTGGTCCCGACGCTGAGCGCGGTGGACGCACTGCATCGCCACCCGGCGGCGAGAAGAGGGCTTGAGGCACTCAGAAAGCTGTTCAGCCGGCCGCTCACACTGCCCGACACGGTCGCCGTCGAGCTCATCGTGCCCGCGCTCGCCGAACGGCTCGGTCTGCGCACCCCGCTCGACCCGCGCCCGCTGCACGCCCTCAGACATCGCCCGCTGCCAGAAAAGCTCTGGCACACCCTCGAAATCTTCGGCCCGCGCCCGGAGGTCACCACGGTCGACGGCATCGTCGCCGCCAGCCCCGCCGCCACCGCCACCCAGTTGCGGAGACCGACGCCGAGCCAGAGCCTCGACTACCTCGAAACCGTCCAAAGAAGACACAACGGCCCGGTCCCCGCAGGCGTTCCGGTCCCGCTCTTCGAACGCTCCTGGATCATCGTCGCCCTCAAGTCCGCCGGCCTCGACGTCCCCGACCCCATGATCGAGCAGATCAGGTTCACCGCGGCAGGCGCGGCCGGCGGACCAGGACTCCCCGCCGACGCCGACGACACCGCCACCGCGCTGCACGCCCTCGCGTTGTGCGACAGCCCGCGACCGACCGAGGTGCTCAACCGCTACCGGGAAGCCCGCCACTTCGCCTGCTTCCCCCACGAGCGCACCCCGTCCACCAGCACGAACGCCCACGCCCTGCAGGCACTCAAGGAAGACGAACAACTGGAGGAATGGCTCAGAGACATGCAGGAACCAGAAGGCTGCTGGCGCGACAAGTGGCACGCCTCGCCCTACTACGCGACCGCGTGCGTGACGAACGCCCTGCACGGCAACGAAAAGGCGGTCGACTGGGTGCTGCGGACGCAGAGAACCGACGGCTCGTGGGGCCGCTGGGTTGGCACCTACGAGGAAACGGCCTACGCCATCAGAATCCTGTCGCACTCACAACGGGACACCACGAAGGCCATCACCCGCGGCGCCAGGTTCATGCAGGAGTGGGGCGACCGGGAGCACCCGCCGCTGTGGCACGACAAAGACCTTTACGCCCCAACGAGAATCATCAGAGCTGAGGGCATGGCAGCGCTCCACCTCGCCTGCGCGGTGTGCCGATGAACCGGACTGAGCTGCGGTTCGCACTGCACCTGATCCCGTTCCTGGACTCGGTGCAGGACTTCGAGGACGGCATGATCAAGCTCAGGGACAGGCGCTGGCTGGTCTGGCACCCGGACGTCATGGCCGCGCTCTTCCGCCACGACCGCGAGCTGCGCCACCCGCCGAGCCGCACGCTGAGCCCGTTGCTGGGCACCAGATCCGTGCTCTGGCTCGACGGCGACGAGCACACGAGATACCGCCGCACCCTCGCACCCGTCTTGCGAGGCAGCAGGTACCAGGCCCTGATCGACGAGATGGTCGACCGCGCGATCGCGGAACTACCGGCCGACCCGGTGAGCCTCCCGAACTGGACCAGAAGACTCACCCTCGGAATCATGGGCCGCATCGTCTTCGGCGTGGACGACGAGGAACTGCTCCAAGCGTTCACCCGCTGGCTGGACCGCCGCCTGAACAGCCGAGTCCGCACCCTCGCCCACAGATACCTGACGCCCGGCACCACCAGGTTCGACCCGCACCTCGACCGAATGCTCCTGCACAGAGCCAGAACCGCCGAACCACCGGCGCTCGCCGCCTATCTGCCTCAGGAAGACCTGCGCGACCAGGTCGTCTCACTCCTCTTCGCCGGCCACGAGACCACCGCGAGCGCCACCGCGTGGACCCTGTACTGGATCGACCAGAACCCTGGCCTGTGCGACGAAAACCTGCTCGAAGCCACGATCATGGAGTCGCTGAGGCTCTCTCCACCGGCCGCGCTCGCCGGGAACAGGATGAGCGACGACGGCATGGTGATCACCCCGAGCATCTACCTCGCGCACCGCCGCGCCGCCAGCTACGACCACCCGCACACGTTCGACCCGACGAGAAAGCCGCCACCGCCCGGCGCGTTCTTCCCGTTCGGCGGGGGAGTCCGGCACTGCCCCGGCAAGGACCTGGCGCTGACGGAGATCCGCACGATCGTCCGGGCGTTGCTGCGGCACAAGCGCATCCGGCTCAACAGCACCCACTGCACACCCCAGCTGCGGGGTGCCGCGATGGCACCTCCGCCGAGCCTCGCGATGGTGGCCACGTGCCGGCGCTGACCTACCTCCACCGGCTGGAACACCCCTTCGGCGTGCACTACGCGTGCTGCGCCGCCTGGGGTGCCTGTTATGCGACGAGATTCGACCTCGCCGTGATCATCGCGGTGCTCGCCAACTTCGTCGCGATCATCTCCGGCAACCCGCTGAACGCCTACGCCGACGTCCGCAACGACATCCACACCGCCGAGAAACGCCATCTGGCTCAAGCGGTGCAGGAGATCGGCACGCGGAAGGTCCTCGCGCTGGCGATCTTCGAGATGATCTTCGCGGAGGCGCTGGCGATCGCCGTGTCGTGGCGGGTCGCGGTCGGTGTCGGGCTGATCCTGGCCCTGTACCTGGCGTACAACCTCGAACCGATCAGGTTGAAACGCCGTGGCTATTCCGGCCCGGTCGTACTCGCGATCGCGGCGGGCCTGTTGCCGAGCGTGACAGCGTATGCGGCCGCCGGGGGACAGGCGGACCCGGCGGTGTGGCTCGTCTTCTCCGGCGTCGCCGCGCTGGCGACCGGCCGAGCGCTGTGGTGGGCCGTGCCGGACCGCGTCGGCGACGCCCGCGTCGGTTCGAACACGCCCGCAGTCGTCTACGGCACAAGGCATGCGGTCAACGCGACCACCCAGCTCACGGTCGGCGGCCTGTTGCTGGTCGGCGGCGGTCTGTGGTTCAGGTTCGGGTGGATGTGGGCCGCGGTGGGCGTGGCGGCGTGCTCGGCGTTCCTGCTGGCGCGCGACCTGCCGACGGCCAAGCAGCAGCTGCGTTACGGCATGTCGATGGCAGTGGTGTCGACGATCGTGCTGGCCGCGATCCCGCTCCTCGCCTAGATCTTGCGCGCCAGTCCGCCGCAGCCCTGGAAGTTCTCCGGGTTCCGGTCCTGGATCTCGTCGGGATCCGGATCCCACAACGGAATCGGCACCACGCCCGGCGACTGGATCTCCATGCCGTCGAAGAACTGCACGACCTGCTCCGGATACCGGAACGTGAACGACGGCAGCGGCTGATCCTCGTACATGGCCCCGAAAAGCCCCACCGCGGCCAGCATGAACGGGTCGCGGCACGTGTGCGACAGCCCGAGGTAACTGCCGGGCGCCAGCGCGTCCATGTACTTGGCGAGCACCTTGTGCGGCTCGGCCGAGTCGGGCACGAAGTGCAGCACGTCCAGCACCAGCACGGCGACCGGCTCGGACAGGTCCAGCGTCGTGCGGACCTCCACCGACTCCAGCACCTTCTCCGAATCGCACAGGTCGGCGCACAGGTACGACACGCGAGGATTCCCCGCGACGAGCGCACGGCCCTCGCTCGCCACCGCCGGGTCGATCTCCACGTACACCACGCGCGCGTCGGGCGCGACGAGGTGCACGTTGTCCGCGGTCGGCAGGCCGGAACCCAGGTCGAGGAACTGCCGGATCCCCAGCGCGGTCAGTCTGCTGACGACTCTGCCCAGGAACGAGCGGTGCGTGCGGCACAGGTAAGGCAGGTGCGGTGCCGCGGACACGAGGTGGGCCGCCAGTTCCTGGTCGGCCTCCGTGTTGTGGGTGCCGCCGAGCCAGTAGTCCCTGACGCGCGCGGTGTTGGGTTTCTCCGGACCGTTCACTCCCGGTGCCCAGATGGGGGTGGCCACGGGGACTAACTACCGGATGCGGGCTTGGAGGCACACCAAGCCGACTGAAGATGTACCCGATCGAGTGAAGATCAGGCCGGTGCAGTCTGCGCGACCAGGAATCCCACCACGTCGTCGAGTCTGCCCCGCCGCGCGAACGCCCTCCGCTGGCGAGCCGCACCCGTGCCGTCGAGCAGCAGCCGGTCGACGCCGTCGCTCACCAACTCGTAGTCCCCGGAGAACTCCAGCGCCGGCCGGATCCACCGCAGCAACGACGCCGCGATCGTGGACGCGGGAGTGGGCGAACCGGTGACCGGGTCGATGCCGAAGCCTTCCAGTCCGTCGCGCGCGGCCCGCCACATCGCGACCTTCAGCAGGTGCGGAGGGATCGGCGTGGGCGCGGCACCGGAACTCAGTGCGGTGGCGGCGATTCCGCGCACCAGAGCGGCCATCAGGACGGCTTCCTCGACGGTCGGCGCCACGTCCGAGACGCGGAGCTCCAGCGTGGGGTGGCGCGCGGACAGCCGGACGTCCCAGTAGAGCATCCCGGCGTCCATCGCCGCGCCGCTCGCGACGATCTCCTCCCGGGCCGCGTAGTACTCGGCCGCGGAGTCGAAATGCGGCGGCGCACCCGAAGTGGGCCAACGATTCCAGACGACGTAGCGCCAGCTCGCGTAGCCCGTGTCGGCGTCGAGCCAGTAAGGCGAGTTCGCGCCGAGTGCCAGCAGAGTCGGCAACCACGGCCGCAGGTGGTTACTCACGAAGATCTTCGACTCGTCGTCTGGCAACCCGACGTGCACGTGACAGCCGCAGATCGCGAGGTCGTTGGTGAGCGCTCCCATCTCCTGCGCCATCCGGTGGTAGCGAGGGGAGTTCGTCAACGGCGTGGGCATCGTCAGGCCCAGCACGGGAGTCCCGGTCGCGGCGAGCCTCGCGTCGTGCCTCGCCGCCCGTTCGATCAGCGCCCGGCGCGCGACGGCCAGTTCGTCACGCAGCTCGCTCATGTCGGTGCAGATGCCGCTGGCCGATTCCACCTGGTACTGCGCGATTTCCGGCTGCAGGTCGACCTGGTAGCGGTCGGCTCCGGCGAGAACCTCGTTGGCACGGTTGGCCAAGTGCCCGGTCGAGGACTCGACGAGAACGAACTCTTCTTCCACCCCAACGGTGAGGAGGCCGTCCATGCTCGTGCGTTGCGCGGGTACCGCTTGAGTTCTGCTGCCGACCTGCACGCCGAACCTCCTGTGCGCTGAGTAGCGACCTCGATGCTATGAGTGATCAGGTCGTCGCACAGGAGGCGTTCGGTTGTACTTCTCAGCTCACCGCGCGTTGCGCGACACCCCTCAGCACGTCGCGTCGATCGGTGCCCGGCCGGCCCATGACCCAACTCGACCCGGCTAGCGACTTCGCGTGCTCCTTGACGGGTGCCAGCAACCGTGACACCTCGCGATACGACCCCACTGACCCCGGTGCACAGATAAGGGTCGCAAGAGAGAGGGTGATGTGTCGTCCTTCTGCCGTGTACGGCTTGTCCAGCAAACGAGCACTCAGCGGCACCGTTTCGTCCAGCCCGGCGAGAATCAGGAAGTCGTCCCCACCGACGTGGCCGACCTGCACACCGGGGAACGCGTGCGCGAGGTCCGCCAGGTCGTGCCCTATCTCGCGGATCAGGTCGTCGCCGGCCGCGAACCCGACCGTGTCGTTCACCAGCTTGAAGCTGTCGACGTCCAGCCAGGACACCGCGAAGATCTCGCCGAGCTCGATGCGCCGGTCGACCTCCGTGGAGATCGCGTCGCTGCCGGGGAGCCTGGTCAGCGGGCTGAGCGCGGCCGCCTGCTCGACCTTCAGCTCGGCGACACCGCGCACAACGTCCGCCACGCGCACGACGCCCATGCACCGCTCGTTGTGGTCCACGACGATGAGGTCGTCGTTGGTGCGCTCACGGTTCGCGCTCGCCACCACGTCGAGGAGGTCGAGCGCCGACGACTCCGTGCCGATGATGTGGGGCTTGTCCGCGAGCCGTGCGGCTTCTCGTTTGGCGTGCAGGGCGTGCCCGTACGGCCCGGTGACCGCGAGCAGGAACCTGTTGCGGTCCACGGACCACTTCGGGCGGCCCTCGTCGTCCACCAGCACCACGCCGGTGACCGACGGCTGGCTCGCCAGGACCTCGCGCACCTCTTCGCTGGTGGCGTGTTCGTGCAGGGTCGTCGCGGGGTGCAGGAACGCGGTGATCCGCGGGCCGGTGTTGTTGCGGCGGATCTCCCCGGTCTCGGTGACCGCCTCAGGTGCGATGCGGGCGTTCACCGCCGGCCGTCGCTGCGGAGGTGCGAGCAGCTTGCCCTGCGCGTAGCCCACTCCCAGCTTGCGCAGGTAGGTCAGCTCGGCCTCGGTCTCCACACCTTCGGCCACGACCTGACCGCCCGTGTACTCGCCGAGGTGCACCAACGACTTGACGAGCGCACCGCGCGCCGCGTCGCCTGGGAGGCTCCTGACGATCTCGCGGTCGAGCTTCACGTAGTCGGGTGAGGCGCTGGTCAGCAGGCCGAGCGGCACGTCGCCCTCGCCCACGCAGTCGAGCGCGATCCGGAAGCCGTTGTTGCGCAGCGTCTGCATCCCGCGCGCGAGACGGGCGCGGTTGGCACGTGAGTACGGCTCGCCGATCTCGATCACGATGCTGTCGGGGGAGCGGCCGGAGTCCCGGAGCGCGCCGTAGAGCGGGCTCATGATCTCGGGCTTGTCCGCGACGGTGATCGCTAGCAGGTTCACGTGCAACGGCAGCATGAGGTTGAAGTCGGCCGCGGAACGGATGGCGCGACAAGCGAGTCCGACGTCGGCGTTCGCCAGCAGTCCGGCCTGGAAGGCGGCCTGGAGGAGATCCTGCACGCTGCCGTCGTGCGGCCGGGCCAGAGCCTCCACCGCGACGACGCCCCCGGTGTTCAGGTTGAACAGCGGCTGGAAGGCGAACCTGACGTCATCCAGCAATGCGGGCACGTCTCAGATCGTGCCGGTGCGAATGACCTGCGGGAAAGTGGGTTTACCAGGTGTTCACGAGGTTGGCGGAGATCCGCCACGGCGTGGCTGCTCTCGGTGATCCGGTGCTCACGCTGGGAGTTCGTTCAGAGGATCAGCTTCGCTTTGAGGCGTAGCGGAGCCGCTCTGAACAGTGCGGTCATCGCCGCCGTCGTTCCTTTCACGTCCTCCCTGCCGGAGAGGTAGGCGCGCTGGAGTTCCGGGTCGAGGCGGAAGAACAGTTCGAAGAAGTCCCTGGTCTGGTCCGCGTCCATGCGCAGCAACGACTCCAGGCCGAATCGCCGGAGCGCGTGGACTGTTCGCGCTTTTCGCGACCAGATGACGTGTTCTGGGTTCTCGCCGGCCTTGATGGCCTGCGCGACTTTCGGGGCGAGCGTGAGAGAAGTGGCGACGCTGTAGCCCGTGGCCGGGTGGATGAACCCTGCTGCTGCGCCGAACGCGTGAGGTGCGCGTGGTGCGTCAAGGGGGAAGCGGACGCGCTCCTCTTGCGGGCCTGGTTCCAGCCGTGTGTGGAGTCTTCTTCTGAGCTCGCTGAGCGGCATGCCTGGGCGTCTTGCCAGACAGGTCTCCTCTACGAGCGTGCGGTTGCCGCCCAGCGGGACCGTGTAGAGGAACGTGTCGCCGTTGCGCCAGTCCATCAGCGTCGTATCGGTGTTGTCCGACTCGATGACCGTGCCTACGGCCGTTTGCTCGGCACGGCCCTTGCGCGCGCCCGTGGCGTTGAAGGTGTAGCGCGCCTCTGTTGGTGCCTTGAGGATCTCTACTTGTTCTGGCAGCTCGTGCAGTCGTGCGTTGTCGAGGACGACGTAGGTGCGTGGGATCAGGTGCTCCTCGCGCGCGTAGGCGCGCACGGTCGTGCTTTGAGTCTTGGTCGGTGTGTGTGGTGGGAGCTCGTCGGCCCACGCGCCGTAGGTCGCCGTGTAGACGCGATGGGGGTGGCGGTCGACGATCGCCGTGTCGAGGCCTTCGTGTGCGCACGCGCGGGCGAGCGCACGGCCTGCCGGGCCACCACCGATCACGACTACGTCGTACACGGAGTCCATGATTGACGTTGTGGCCAAGACCTACCGCACGACCCTCATCCGCCGCGTCGGCAACGTCGTCATCAGTGGCGCCGTGTCTCTCGGGATCGCGCCCTCTCACTACGTACTGCTCTCCATCCGTGGGCGTCGCAGTGGTGTGGAGCGGACGATCCCCATCCGTCTGATGCGTTTCGACGACCAGGAGTGGTTCGTCGCGCCGTACGGGGTTCGCGACTGGGTGCGCAACGCGCGAGCGGCCGGCTCGGCGGTCGTGCGAAGGGGACGCAGGTCACGTTCGGTTCGTTTGACGGAGGTTTCCGCGGCCGTTGCGGCGCCGGTGCTGGCCGCTTACGTGGTGAAGGAGCCCGTGACTAGGCCTTTCTTCGACGCACGGGTCGGTGACCCCGTCTCGGCGTTCGAGGCCGAGGCTGCGCGCCATCCGGTCTTCCAGGTCGAGAACGTGCAGGTCAGCGGCGGTTCCGGGGCTTAGGGGACCCCCCGATTTTGAGATCGAAACCGGCCTGTGTAATGTTCTCCAAGTCAGAGCGACACGGGCCGGAAAACAAGCCGGAACGAGCCTGGCAACACAAGCCCCGGAAGTAATCAGCCGAAAAGCTGACGTGACTGCGGTGAGCGCGTGTTCTTTGAGAACTCAACAGCGTGCCGAAACACAGCC
>NZ_JBEXPJ010000116.1:0-27716 GCF_040611995.1 Lentzea sp. NPDC006480 | reverse complement strand
TCTTCAGTTCCGCCGTGGGTCTATTCATAGGGTCGCCGTCTTTCCCACTTCGGCGGTAGTAGACCAGCAGCAGCACCCCGACTGTCGCCGCCGGCCGCACCACCGCCGTGATCATCGAGCGGCTCAAGCCGTGAACGTCTCCTTGAGCAGCTTCTCCTCCTCCACCGAGAGGTTCGTCGTGATCAGCTGAGCCCCGGTCTTCTTGAACTCGTGCGCGACCTTGTCGATCACGGCGTGCTCGGACATGACGAACAGCGCGGACGTGCCGGGCGTGACGCTCTCCCGGACGTCCTGCACGAACTCGTCGTCGATGCCCGCCCGCGACAGCGATCCCGCCAGCGCGCCGACCCCGGCACCGATCGCCGCGCCGAGCACCGGGATGAAGAAGATGAGCCCGAACAGCAGGCCCCAGAACGCGCCACCGAGCGTGCCCGCGCCGGTGAGCTTGCCGAGCTCCTTGGTCTTGGGTCGTTTCGCGCCTTCCTCCCAGTAGACGTAGGCCGTGTCGCGGATCGTGATCAGCTGTTGTTCCTGGAGCTTGCGCAACAGGTCGAGCGCGGTGCGCGCCCCGTCGGAGGTGTCGAACTTCCACACGGTCAAAGTGGCCATGCCCAGAACTCTGCGAGAGACCGCACACGAGCGTCCTCACCCGTCGCGGGTGAAGATCCGTGCACCGAGCCGATGCACGGTTGCCCCACAACCCGAGAAAACGGAGGCACCATGCGGGAAACAGGCTGGCTCGGCTGGATCTGGTTCGCGGGCATCATGATGATCGTCATGGGGTCCTTCAACGCCATCGAAGGGCTGGTGGCGTTGTTCCGCGGCGAGTACTACGTCGCGACGGAACAGCAGGTGCTCGTCTTCGACATCACCGGGTGGGGCTGGATCACCCTGCTGCTCGGTGTGCTGGTGGCGCTGGCGGGCGCCGCGCTGCTGTCCGGCGCCGCGTGGGCCAGGGTGGTCGCCGTGGTGCTGGCGGTCGTGAACGCGGTGGCGCAACTGGGTTTCGTGTCGGTGCACCCGCTGTGGTCCACGATCGTCATCGCCCTGTGCGTCACGGTGATCTGGGCGGTGGTCGTGCACGGCCCAGAGGCGGACGTCATGTCCGACCGGCTTGAGCAGACACATCACCGTTGATGCCACGCGCACTCACGATCCTGCTCGGTGGCGCGGCCGCGGTCGTCGTGGTCGCCGGTGTGCGGGCGGTCGCGTGGCTGGTGGCGCCGGCGATGCTGGCGTTGCTGGTCGTGATCGCGGTCAGTCCCGCGCACCGGTGGCTGCGCGGCCGCGGCGCGCCACCGTGGCTGGCGACGGCGACGGTGGTGCTGCTCGTCTACGGCGTGCTCGCGGTCGTCGCCGTCACGGTTGTCGTGTCAGGCGCGCGTCTGGTCGCGATGGTGCCGGAGTTCGCGCACCACGAGCTGGTGCTGAGAGCCGAGCACGCGCTCAACGGCGTCGACCGCGGCCGGTTGGTCGGGGTGATCGGCGGTCTGCTGACGGGCCTGACGAGCCTCACCACGAGTCTGGTGTTCCTGTTGGCGCTGCTGCTGTTCCTCGGGGTCGAGGTGGGCTCGGCGAACGGCAGGCTGGCCGAGATCGCGATGGACCGGCCGCAGCTGCGGGAGGCGCTGGCGGAGTTCGTTCGCCGGACCCGGCGGTACATCCTGGTCACAACGGTGTTCGGGCTCGTCGTGGCCGCGCTGGACACGGTGGCGCTGGCGTTGCTGAGCATTCCGCTGGCGCTGCTGTGGGGTGTGTTGTCGTTCGTCACCAACTACATCCCCAACATCGGGTTCATCCTCGGGGTGGCGCCACCGGCCGTGCTCGCACTGCTGCAGCACGGCCCGCGCAAGGCGCTGGCCGTGCTGGCGTTCTACGGAGTGCTGAACTTCGTGGTGCAGTCGCTGATCCAGCCTCGTTTCACCGGCGACGCCGCCGGGCTGTCGACCACCTTCACGTTCCTGGCCCTGGTGTTCTGGGCCTGGGTGCTCGGCCCGCTCGGCGCGTTGCTGGCGGTGCCGCTCACCGTGCTGGTGAAGGTGCTGCTGGTCGACCTGGACCCGGCGGCGGGCTGGGCGGCGGCGTTGCTCAGGCCGTCACGAACAGATGACATCCCCACGGCCCCAGCTCCACGTACAGCTGACTGACGGGCTCGTGGACGGCACCACCGTCCAACAGGTCAGTGAACTTCTCCGGCCAGCCCACGGGCAGCAGCCCCTGAGCCGGCTGGTCGGAGAAGTTGACCACCACGACGTGCCTCGCGCCGTCGGCGGCTTTCCACTCCCACGCCAGAAGCCGATGGCACGACTGGTTGTCCGGCCATCCCTCGGCTTCGAGAAATGACCAGTCGCCGCGCCGCACACCGTGGTCGGCGACGACCGCGAGCAGCCGCCGGTACCAGGCCGCGAGGTCGTGGTCGAGCGGTTCGACCGGGCGCCGGGCCAGGAACACCGGCGGCCGGACGCGCCTGCCCTCGAACTGGCCCTCGTGCCACAGCGTCGCACCGGGCAGCGTGGCGATCACGACCGCGGCTGCTCGGGCGGCATCCGGGTTCAGCTCGCTCAAAACTCGCGGCTCGTCCTGGTTCTCCAGGAACCGCAGCAACCGCGACTGGTAGCCGGGATCGGCGCGCAGATGCTCGCGCACGCCTTGAACATCGCCGGAAACGAGCCGGTCGTAGAGCCGTTTGTCGTAGCAGAAGTTGAAACCCTGCTGCTGCAACATCCACTCCATGTCCCAGTAGGCCTCCGCGATCAGCACGGTCTCCGGGTGCTGAGCGCGCAGCCCGCCGATGATCTCCGGCCAGAAGTCCCGTTCCGGCGCGGGAAAGCCCCACGTCCGCGAGAAGACCTCGTTCGTCACGAGCATCGCCATGTCGCAGCGGATGCCGTCGCAGCGGGCCGCGACACTGGAGAGCGTCATCGTGGCGGCGGTCCGGAGTGCGGGTGAGAAGGCGTCGAGCTGCACGACGTCGGGCCACGCCGGGAAGTACGGATCACGCCCGAGCTCGATCTCACCGTTCTCCTTGCGCACGAAGAACTCCGGGTGGTCGACCACCCACGGGTGGTCCGGTGCCACGTGGTTCGGCACGTAGTCGAGGACCAGCCGCACCCCGCGAGCTGCCAGCTCGGCCCGTGCCCTGGCCAGGCCTTCGTCGCCGCCGAACTCCTCCGCCACCACGTAGCGCCGCACGCAGTAGGGCGACCCGAGGACGTCCTGCGCTTGAAGGTCCGGCAGCGCCTCGTGGAACGACGACCGCAGGCCGGGGTTCGCGTTCGCCATCGCCAGGCCCAGCAGGCTGCGTTCCCACACGCCCATCAACCAGACCGCGTCGACTCCCGCGGGTGTCACGGCGTGCCAGGCGGCGGCGGGGACGTCGGCGAGCGTGATCAGCCGTCCGGCTTCGCGCGACAGCTCGCCCAGCCACACCGCGGTGTTGATCTCGTAGATCACGGGTTCTTCCGGCCAGCTCATCGCGTTACCACCTGGGGGAGCAGGGCGACGAGCGCGGTCCAGCCGGTCTGGTGGCTCGCGCCGAGACCCGCGCCGTTGTCGCCGTGGAAGTACTCGTAGAACAACGGCAGACCCTGCCAGTGCGGATCTGTCGCGTACCGCTTCTGTCCACCGTGGACTGGACGGATGCCGTCCGCCCCGCACAGGAACGTGTCGAGCAGTCGTTCGCTGATGTCGTCAGCCACCTCGCGCAACGTCAGGTACCGCCCGGAACCGGTCGGGCATTCGACGGTGAAGCCGTCGCCGAAGTACTCGTGCAGGTGCAGCAAAGCGCGGATGACCAGCGCGTTGATCGGGAACCACACCGGGCCGCGCCAGTTCGAGTTGCCGCCGAACATCCCGTTGTCGGACTCCGCGGGCAGATATCCGACGCGGTGCTCCACGCCGTCCACGACGAGTGAGTACGGATGCTGCTCGTGCCACTTCGACATCGATCGGATGCCGTGGGGACTCAGGAACTCCTGCTCGTCGAGCACTCTGGTGAGAATCCGGCGCAGGCGGTCCGAGTCGAACAACGAGAACAGCACCGGCCCGGTCGCGTCCGCCTGCGCGCCGTGTCCCCACAACGCGGTGCGCACGGCCGGATGCCGGTCGAGGAACTCGCGCATACCCTCGACCAGCTCGGGATGGTCGCGCCGCACCTCAGCGCTGATCACGGTCGCCGCGGCCAGGGGCAGCAGGCCGACGGCGGACCGGACCTTCAGAGGTGTGGCGCGACCATCGGGATGCCGCAGCACGTCGAAGAAGAAACCGTCGTCCTCGTCCCAGAGGCCGCTGCCGACGTGGCCGGTGGCAGCGGCGATCCAGGCGAGGTTCTCCAGCAACGTGGCGGCGTGCTCCAGGTACGCGGGGTCGTGCTTGCCGAGCTCCAGGGCCATCTGGACGAGGTTCTGGCAGTACAGCGCCATCCACGCGGTGCCGTCCGCCTGGTCGATCCGGCCGCCGGTCGGCAGCGGCGCGCTGCGGTCGAACACCCCGATGTTGTCGAGGCCGAGAAAGCCGCCCTGGAACAGGTTGCGGCCGTCAGCGTCCTTGCGGTTCAGCCACCAGTCGAACGTGCGCAGCAACGGGGGGAAGACGCGTTCGAGGAACTCCCGGTCGTGATCGATCTGGTACACGAACCACGCCGCCCATGCGTGCACTGGCGGGTTGACGTCGCTGAAGTTCCACTCGTACGCGGGAATCTGACCGTTCGGATGCAGGTAGCGGCGCGTGAGGAGCAGCTCGATCTGCCGTTTCGCGAGGTCCGGGTCCACTGTGGCCAGTGGGACGGCGTGGAAGGCCAGGTCCCAGGCGGCGAACCACGGATACTCCCACTTGTCGGGCATCACGATGACGTCCTCGGCGATCAGATGCCGCCAGTCCTGGCCGTGGGTCAGCGGGTCCACGCCGCGTTCGGTGAGCCAGCGCTCGACGTCGAAGGCGTAGTACTGCTGCGACCACAACAGACCCGCGAGCGCCTGCCGGCACACCAGCCGTTCGTCGCTGCTCGGATCGCCCGGCAGCACCTCGTCGTAGAAGTCGTCGGCCTCGCTGCGCCGCCGGCTGATGATGGCGTCGAAGTCCGCGAAGGGATCGGAGTTGCGCTGGTCGGTCAACCGGACCCGGACGGTCGCGCTTTGTCCGGCGGGGATGCGGAGTTCGTGGTGGGCGGCGGCTTTCGTGCCGACACCGGCCGGGGTGGTGGCCGGTTCGCCGTGGATCACCGCGCGTTCGACGCCGTCCTTGACGAACCGGGTGGAGTTGGGGGAGCCGAACACGCGCTCGTTGTCGGTCTCGTTCTCCGTCACCAGAACGGGCACCGGTCGCTCCACGTACCACCAGCGGGTGCCGAGCTCCGCGTGCTCGGCTCGCACGATGTTCGGCGCGCAGGTGTGCAACGTGGGTGCCCGGTCGTCGCCGGCCCAGGACCACGTGTGGCGAAACCACAAGGTGGGCAACAGGTGCAGCGTCGCCTCTTCGGGTCCGCGGTTGTGGGCGGTGACCCGCATGAGGATGTCCTCCGGGCCGGACTTGGCGTACTCGACCACGACGTCGAAGTAGCGGTCGTCGTCGAACACACCGGTGTCGAGCAGCTCGTACTCGGGCTCGTTCCGGTTGCGCGCGGCATTGGTGTACCTGAGGTCGTCGTACGGGAACGGCTGCTGCGGGTACTTGTAGAGCATCCGCAGGTAGGAGGCCGTCGGGGTGGCGTCGACGTAGAAGTAGCACTCCTTGACGTCCTCGCCGTGGTTGCCCTCGGCGTTGGTGAGACCGAACAGCCGCTCCTTGAAGATCGGGTCCTTCCCGTTCCACAACGCCAGCGCCAGACACAGCCGCTGCCGCTCGTCGCTGAACCCGGCCAGGCCGTCCTCACCCCAGCGGTAGGCGCGATACCGGGCCTGGTCGTGGGTGAACGAGTCCCACGCGTTGCCGTCGCCGAACGCCTCTCTGACCGTGCCCCACTGCCGTTCGCTCAGATACGGCCCCCACTTGCGCCACGGACCGGGTTCCGCGAGCCTCTGCTTCTCCACGTCGCCACCTCTCGTCTCCGGCTGTTTCCCCAGGCTGGTACGGAGATCACGGCGGCGGGTCACCCGTGGCGGATGAATTGGCCACTTGCCGGGTCTGGGTGCAGGGGTGCGGATGACGGGATGGCGACCGCTGAATTGGCCCCTCGTGGTGGGGCGGTGAGCGCGGCGAGGATGACGGGATGGCGACCGCGTTCGTGTTCGCGGGCGGCGGCAGTCTGGGCGCGGTCGAGGTCGGCATGCTCGCGGCCCTGACCGAGGCTGCTGTTCACCCGGATCTTGTCGTGGGCACGTCGGTCGGTGCGGCGAACGCGGTGTGGTTCGCCGCGAATCCGTCCGATGTGGAGGGTCTGGCTTCTCGCTGGACCTCGCTGTCCCGCACCGACGTCTTTCCGCTGCGCCCGGTGCAGGGCTTGTCGGGGTTGCTCGGCTTTCGCGACCATCTGGTGCCGAACTCGTCCTTGCGCCGTTTGCTGGAACGGTCGTTGGGCGATCTGGACCTGGGCCGGACTGCTCTGCCCGCCCACGTCGGTGCCACGGATGTGCTGTCCGGGGCGGAGGTGTTGCTTTCGAGTGGCACTGCGGTCGACGCGGTGCTGGCGAGCACGGCGATCCCCGGCGTGTTCCCGCCCGTGTTGCTGGGAGAGCGGTATCTGGTGGACGGCGGCGCGGTGAACAACGCGCCGGTTTCGCACGCTGTCGACCTCGGTGCTGACGAGGTGTGGGTGCTGCCGACGGGCTACGCGTGCGCTTTGACCTCGCCGCCGCGCAGCGCGTTGGGAGTCGCGTTGCAGGCGTTGACGCTGCTGGTGAACCACCGGCTCACGCTCGACGTCGAGCGCTATCGCGACCGCGTACGGGTGGTGCCCGCGTTGTGCCCGCTGAAGGTGTCACCCGGTGACTTCAGCCAGTCGCGCAAGCTGATCTCCGCCGCGCACGAGAGCACCCGTGCGTGGCTCGCGGCCGGGTGCCCCGCAGGTCAAGTGCACACCTGCGGGGCTGTCGAGATCCCGGGTCAGTAGAAGCAACCCGTCCTGGGCAGCGAGGACGGGGCGGGCGGGGTGCGGCCGTCGTAGATCGCGAGCAGGAAGTTCTGCGGGCAGTAGGACGTGCCGCTGATCTTGATCGCGATGTGCAGGTGCGGGCCGGTCGAGTTGCCGGTGTTGCCCGTGGTGGCGACACGATCGCCGGCCTGCACCGCGGCGCCGTTCGCGACGGAGTACGCGGACAGGTGGCAGTAGAGGTAGTCGACGCCGCTCTTGACGATGCGCAGGCCGTTGCCGCAGCCGTTGGGCTCGCTGAGGCGGTAGGCGGTGCCGCTGACCATCGCGTACGCCGGCACGGTGTTCACCGGCAGGTCGATGGCCGGGTAGTCGTGGTGCGGGTCGTCGTACTCGCTGCGCGGCAGGGCGCTGCGGGCGAGCGGCAGGCTGTAGGAGCCTCCGCCGGACGGGGCGCCGCCAACCAGGGTCTGCCAGGTGTTGGGCCCCACGACGCCGTCGGCGGACAGGCCGTGCGCGCTCTGGAACGCCACGGCCGCGTTGTACGTGCCGCCGCCGAAGTCACCGTCGACGGACAGGCCGTAGCCGTACCGGTTGAGCTGGACCTGGGCCGCGCGGACGGCCTCGCTGTTGTTGCCGCGCTGCACGCTCACGACGAGCTTCGGCCAGGTGTTCGGGCCGATCTCGCCGTCGGAGGACAGTCCGTTGGCGGTCTGGAACTGCTTGACCGCGGCCTGGGTGCCCGAGCCGAAGTCGCCGTCGGCCGCGATGTTGTAGCCGCGGTGGCGCAGCAGGTGCTGGGCAGTCAGCACGACCGCGCCGTTGGCGCCGATCTTGACGTTCGGCCAGGAGGGCAACGCGGCTTGAGCTGGGCTGACGAGTCCTATCAGGACACCGAAGGCGATCAGTCCCGCGACGAGGATTCTCATGCGACGCACGCTAGGAAGCGAGCGGCACCGGGCGCCCTAGTCGCGAGACCAGTTGTGTGCGGTCGCGGCAGCCGAACTTGCGGAGCAGGTTCGAGACGTGGAACTTCACCGCGCTCACGGTGATGAACATGGCCGCGGCGATCTCGGCGTTCTCGCAGCCCTCGGCCACCAGTCGAAGCGTTTCGCGTTCGCGCAGGGTCAGCGACGCGGGCGGCGGCGGTGGCAGCAGGGACGGCACCAGGCGCGGCGAGATCCAGCCGCCGAACGCGTGGACGTCGTGGATCGCTCGCACGATGTCGTCGAGGGGGTCGTCGGCAAGGACCAGGCCCGTGACGCCGGCCTGTACGAAGGCTTCGACCGCATCCAGAGACTGGAGGACCGCGACGGTCCGTGATCCGCGCGCTGTGGTGACGATCGCATCTGCGGCGTCGGTGACGGTCACATCGGCGGGAGTGCCTGGGGCAGCCCACGGCACGGCGGCGAGGCGTGAAGTGATCTTGTTCGCGAGCAGGGCGCTGTGCAGTGACAACGCGACGTGGATGGTCCGCACATGCCGGAACGCTGGGAGCAGAGGCGTATTTCTCCGTATCGGCTGCGTATAACGCCTGGTCGTTGTTAACGTTCGCGGTACTCGTGGGGGGTGTGCGTGGAGTTCCGGGTGCTCGGTCCGCTGGTCGTGCACAACGACGCCGGAGAGGTCCCGCTGCGGTCGGCCAAGCAGCGGATCCTGCTCGCGATGTTGCTCCGGCACGCGAACACGCCCGTGTCCCCGCAGCGGTTGATCGAGGCGCTGTGGGAGGTGCCGCCGGCCTCGGCGCAGGAGAACGTCCGGCTGTACGTGTACCAACTGCGGCGGGCACTCGGCGGCCGGATCGACCGCAAGCCCGCCGGGTACGAGATCACCGTCGAACCGGGTGAGCTCGACGCGAACCGTTTCGACCAACTCCTGGACGACGGCGAACGGGCGCTCGCGGACGGCAACCCCGCGAAGGCCGTCGACCTGCTCACCGAGGCGCTGGGCAAGTGGCGTGGCGCGGCCTTCCCGGATCTGCCCGACCAGTTCGCGGCGCGGCTCGACGAGGCACGGCTCAGGGCGGCGGAAGCGCGGTTCACGGCCGAGCTGGCGTTGGGCAGGCATGCCGAGGTCATCGGCGAACTGCAGGAGCTGGCTGCGCAGAACCCCTACCGCGAACCGTTGCACGCCAAGCTGATGACGGCCTTGTACGGCGCTAATAGGCAGGCCGAGGCGCTCGAAGCGTTTCGACGGGCGCGCGAACGGCTGGTCGACGACCTCGGCATCGAACCCGGCCCCGAGCTGCGCGGGCTGCACGAGACGATGCTGCAAGGTCAACCGCTCGCCGAGCCCGCACCCGCGAAGATCATCCGTACCGACTGCCCGTACCGCGGCCTGATGGCGTACCAGCCGGAGCACCACCCGTGGTTCTTCGGCCGCGACCACCTGATCGAGCTGGTGACGCGCCGGATCGACCGCTATCCGGTGGTCGGTGTGTTCGGGGCGTCGGGCAGCGGCAAGTCGTCGTTGCTGCGGGCCGGTGTGGTCGGCGGGCTCGACGAGAGGTGGCGGCCGATCGTGATCACGCCGACCGCGCGGCCGCTCGAAGCGCTGGGCAACGCGCTCGGCAAACGGCTCGATCTCGCCGCCGACCCGGCGGCGTTCGACATCGAGGTGCGCAACGAGCTGGCGAACGGGCCGGACGACGTGCGCCTGCTCCTCGTGGTGGACCAGCTGGAAGAGCTGTTCACCTTGTGCACCAATGAAAGTGAACGCTCACAGTTCATTCGCGTGCTGCTGGACGCGGCCCAGGGGCCACATCGCCGCACGCGGGTGGTGCTCGGCATCAGGGCGGACTTCCTGGCGCACGTCACCCAGCACCCGAGCCTGGTCGAAGCGCTGGCGGACGAGGCGACGGTGCTGGTCGGACCGCCGTCCACCGCGGATCTGCGGGACATCGTGCTGCGACCCGCCGCGATGAGCGGCCTGCCGGTCGCCGCCGACCTGCTGGCCACGGTTCTGGCCGACGTGGAGGCCGAACCGGGCGCGCTGCCGTTGCTCTCCCATGCGCTCGTCGAGACCTGGCAACGTTCACAAGGCGAGCTGACCCTGGCCGCGTACCGGGCCGGAGGTGGTGTCCGGGGCGCGATCGCCCAGACGGCCGAACGCGCGTACGACGAGCTTCGGGACGTCGAGCAGCCGGCGATGCGGCGGATCCTGGTGCGGCTGACGGCGTTCGGGGACGGCACCGAGGACACCCGGAGACCGATCCACCGCGGTGAGCTCGACGGCATCGCCGCGCCGAAGATCATCGACCGGGTGCTCGCCCGGCTCGTCGCGGACCGGTTGGTCGTGCTCGACGAGGGCACCGTCGAGATCGCTCACGAAGCCCTGATCCGGGCCTGGCCGCGGCTGCAGCGGTGGCTCTCCGACGACCGCTCGACGCTGCTGGTCCACCGCAGGCTCACCGCGGCCGCGCACACGTGGACCGAGCTGGACCGCGACGCCGGCGCGCTCTACCGGGGCGCTCAGCTGATCGCCGCGTCGGCGTGGGCCCAGGAACACCCCGGCGAGCTCAACGCGGCCGAGCAGGAGTTCGTCGAAGCCAGTCTGCGGGGCGAGGAAGCCGAGCAGGTCAGCGTCAAGCGGCGGAACCGGCTGCTGACCAGGCTGGTCTCGATCATGGGCGTGTTGCTCCTGCTCGCCGCGGGTGGCGGTGGCGTCGCGTGGTGGCAGACGGCGGAAGCCCAGCTGCGGCAACGGACCGACCAGGCGCACCAGCTCGCGTTGAGCGCTCGCAACCTCGTCGACACCGCTCCCGACCTGGCCGGACTGCTGGCCATCGCAGCGTTCCGGTTGCACGCCGACGACGACACGCGAGGCGCGTTGCTGAGCACCGCTTCCGCGCCTCGCCGCCGGGTCGAGCTCAACGCGGACGGCCCGCCCGTGCTGGATGTGAGCGTGTCGCACCAGGGTGACGTGATCGCGACCGCGGACCGGGACGGCCTGGTCACGTTGTGGGACATCCAGACCCACGAACGGAAGGTCGTGCTGTCCGACCACAACGGACTCACCGAGGGCGGCTATGCCCGGCAGGCCGAGTTCAGCGCGGACGACAGGTTCATCGCGTCCAGCGCCACCATGCCGACGCTGGCCGGCAGTCCTGGCGATGTCGTGGTCTGGGACCGGACGACCGGCAAGCCCGTCTTCTCGAAACGCTTCGACGTACTCACCACCGGGCTCGCGTTCCACCCGGCCGGGACGCTGGTCGCGGTCGGCGTGGCGAACGGCGACGTCGAGGTGTGGGATTTCGCGGCCAACACCCGGCGGACCTTCCGGGGACATGCGCACGAGGTGAACTCGTTGGCGTTCAACGAGGACGGCTCGCTGCTCGCCACCGCGAACGGCAAGGACCACCCGCTGATCTGGGACGTCGCGTCGGGTGCCCGCGTTGGCGAGATCCCGTCGCTGGAGGTCAACAACGTCTACTTCGACGGACCCGCCACCGTCGTCACGGCCACGTTGCGCAACGGGGTGAAGTTCTGGGACCTCGCCGGCCACCTGAAGTCCGAGCTGCCGAAGCAGGGGCCGTACGCGTGGGAGGCGTCCGCGCCGGTCGGTGACCGGATGGCGGTGTCGGACGAGGACGGCCTGATCACGATCTGGGACATCCGCACCGGCCGCCCGATCACCACCTACCGCGACCGCGGCCGCACCGAGTCCAGGGCGCTCGCGCTCGGCCGCGGTGGGAACCTGCTGGTGTCAGCCGGGTTCGGCCGGGTGGTGGCGGTGCGCGAGAACGCCGTGCCGCCGTTCACCGGGCACGACGGCGGTATCAACGACCTCGACGTGCGCCAGGACGAGGTCGTGTCCGCCGGGGACGACGGCACTGTGCGGTTGTGGCGGCGGGACGGCACCTTTGTGGCCACTTTGGACGGTCATCCGGACCGGGTGGAGGCCGTGCAGTTCAGTCCGGACGGCTCGACGATCGCCTCACTCACGCGCAACCACACCATCACCGTCTGGGACCACGGCCGGCACGAACGTCTCAAGGAGTTCTCCTACAGCGGGTTGGGTGCCTCGACCGATCTCGCTTTCCAGCCCGACGGGCGCGGGATCGTCACGGCGTCGGTCGGCCGGTTCCGCTGGAGCGTGCCGGACTTCCAGCAGGGCAAGTTCTCCGGCGCTCCGTGGATCGCGAGCGCGCTGGAGTTCACGCCGGACGGCAGGCTGCTGATCTCGACCGATCCGGCGGGCGGCGCGATGCTGTGGGACGTCGCCGCGGACAAGCTGGAACGACGTGTCAGCACCGGCCAGGGCGATGTCCGCGACGTGGCGATCAGCCCGGACGGCACGAAGTTCGCCACGGCGGGCGCCAACCAGACGATCAAGATCTGGGACGTCGCGTCCGGTGCCGAGCTGATGACTCTGGCCGGGCATTCGGCGCCGGTCGTGACGCTGGCCTTCAGCTCCGGCGGTGGAAAGCTCGCGTCCGGGGGAGAGGACCACTCGGTGATCGTGTGGGACCTCGGGACGCGTACCGGCACAACGCTTTCGGGGCACACCGGACCGGTGCAGGCGGTCGCGTTCATCGGGGACGACGAGCTGTTGTCGGGTGCGAACGACGCGCGGATCATCCGGTGGTCGCTGTCCACTTCGGACGCCGAGCGGCGGATCTGCGCGGAGACCGGCCGCGACCTGACTCTCGCGGAACGCGCCACCTACCTTCGCGGTGATGATCAGGCGCTGTGCGGGACGACCAGGCCGGTCTCGTAGGCGATCACCACGAGCTGGGCGCGGTCGCGGGCGTGCAGCTTCATCATGGCGCGGTTGACGTGCGTCTTGGCGGTGAGCGGGCTGATCACCATTTGGGTGGCGATCTCGTCGTTGGAGAGGCCTTGTGCGACCAGGACGACGGCTTCGCGCTCGCGGTTGGTGAGCTGCGGGAGGTCGCCGTTCGGGTGCAGCGGGCGGCTGACGTACCGGTCGATGAGCTTGCGGGTGATCGACGGGGCCAGCAACGCGTCACCTCGCGCGGCGACGCGGATGGCGTGCAGGAAGTCCTCCGGCTGGATTTCCTTGACGAGGAACCCGGCCGCGCCTGCCTTGAGCGCGTTGAACACGTACTCGTCGAGGCCGTAGTTGGTCAGGATCACGACGTGGGTGCCGGTGAGGTCCGGGTCCGCGGCGATGCGCCGGGTCGCCTCGATGCCGTCCATCGTGGGCATCTGGATGTCGATGAGGGCGATGTCCGGCCGGTGTTGCTGGGCTCGTTGCAGGCCCTGCAGGCCGTCCGCGGCTTCGGCCACGACCTCGATGTCGTCCTCGGCGTCGAGCAGGGCTTTGAAACCGCTGCGGATGAGCGGCTGGTCGTCGACCAGCAGGACGCGGATCACGGTTGTGCCACCGGGAGTTCGGCCTGGACCGAGAAGCCGCCTTCGGTGCGTGGCGCGGCCGCGAGCGTGCCGCCAAGGGCTGTGACGCGTTCGCGCATGCCGAGCAGTCCGACGCCCGCGTCTGTTGCGGTGCCGGGGTTCGCCGTGCCGTCGTCGTCGACTCGGATCACGAGCGCGTCCGGCCGGTAGTCGATGTGGATGTCGGCGGTCGCGGCGGCGGCGTGGCGGGCGATGTTGGTGAGCGACTCCTGCACGATCCGGTACGCGGTCCGCCCGACGGCAGCCGGGACGTCGTTGCGCTCGCCCTCGATGGTCAGCTGCGCGTCCAGGCCGGTGGACCTGGCCCGCTGAACGAGATCCTGGACGTCGTCGATGCCGTGCGGAGGGTTCTTGTCGTCGTCCCGAAGCGCTTCGAGGGTCGCTCGCAGCTCTCTGGCGGCTTCTCGCCCGGCGTCGCGGATCGCCAGCAGCGGCTCGGGGACGTCCTCGCCGCGCTTCTGAGCCAGGTGGACCGCGACCTCGGCCTGCAGCTTGATCACCGAGATCTGGTGCGTGAGCGAGTCGTGCAGTTCTCGGGCGATGTGCAGACGTTCCTCGTTGGCACGCCTCAGCGCGGTCTCCTCGCGGGTGCGCTCGGCTTCGTCAGCGCGCCGTTCAGCCTGTCGAAGCGCTTCACCCGCGGCTGCGGCGGCAATGAGCCACGCGATCTGGAGGACGTCGCGGGTCTGCGCGAACGCCTCGTACGTCGTCAGGCCGCGCGGCGAGATGAGCGCGGCGAGGGGGAGCATGGCGAGCATCAGCACGGATCCGGCGACCGTGACCACGCGATGGCCCGCCCGCATCGTCGAGTACACGGCGAACAGGAAGGCGATCACCGGGACGTCGATGCCGAGCGCCTGGTAGCCCAGCGCGGTGAGACCGGTGGCGGCGAGGACGGCGATCGGGGCTCGCCTTCTGGCCACCAACGCGAGTCCGCTCGCCGCCAGCAGCACGTAACCCAGCGGGGATGCTCCGTGTCCGGCCACGACCAGGCTCGCCGCCACCCCGGCAGCGATCGCCCAGTCCAACCAGTGCTTGCGCATGGGTGCACCTTAACGCCGTGTTAGTGCTGGTAGATCGTGCGCTCGGATGACTCCGCGGCTACTGCGCCCGCAGTAGATCAGGCCTGTGCGGGGACGGCGACCGGAGGCCGGGCCCAAGGCGTCCGCGCTCGTGCGACGGCGTGGCGTGTTGCGCCCGCCATAGCTGGTGCCGTGCGCGTGTGATGGCGGGCGTGTTGCGGGTGTGTCAGCTGGTGCCGTGCTCATGCGACGACGTGGTCCTGTCGCGCTTGTGGTGGTTGGTGCTGTGCTCATGTGGCGGCGTGGCTCTGTGGTGGCTGGTGTCGTGCTCGTGTGGCGGCGTGGTCCCGCTGCGCCCGCGGTAGCTGGCGTGGTGCTTGTGCGGTGGCGTGGCTTGCCGCGTTTGTGGTGGCTGGTGTTGTGCTCGTGTGGCGGCGTGGCCCTGCCGTGCCTGTGGTGGCTGATGTCGTGCGCGTGCGGTGGCGTGGCCCCGCCGCGCCCGCGGTAGTTAGCGTGGTGCTTGTGCGGTGGCGTGGCTTGCCACGCTTGTGGTGGTTGGTGCCGGGCTCGTGCGGCGGTGTGGCCCCTGCTGTGCCTGTGGTGGCTGGTGTCGTGCTTGTGCCGTGCCCCGCCGCGCCCGCCGTAGCTGGCGTGGTGCTTGTGCGGTGGCGTGGCTTGCCGCGCTTGTCGCGGTTGGTGCCGGGCTCGTCCGACGGCGTGGCCCTGCTGCGCCCGTAGTAGCTGGCGCCGCTCGTGCGATCACCTGGAACGAGTTCGGCCTACAGCGCCTGCGGTAGTGAGGTGTCTGCGCTCGCACGACGACCGCGGGCGGGTGCGGCGGACATCCTCGTGCCATGTCTACTTCCGTGATTGCCGCAGATGTCGTGTACGGGTTGACGGCGGGGCGCGCCTGGTCTCTGGTCGGCGCCGCCCTCGGGCTTTTCGGTGTCGTGTACGGCTTGTTGGCGCTCACGCGTCGCCGGAGTGGTGTGGTGGCAGTGGCGAGCGGCGTGGCCGGGGCGGCCGTGGGCGTGCTCGTCGTGCTGATGGCGAAGGGTGGGCCTGGGACCGGCTACGGCATCGTCGGCGGATACGTCTCGCTGGTGGTGGGCGTGGCCGCCGCCGTGCTGGGTGGTCTGGCTATGCGAAGAGGCGCTCGGGTTGCTGCACCGCGCGCCGAGTGATGAGCCCGGCCGCGCCGCGCACCACCGCGAACTCGCCGAGTGGTGAGGCGACCAGCCGGGTGTGCCGTTCGCCGCCCGCGAGCACCCTGGTGTCCATTTCGGACTGGACCGCGGCGCTGAGGTGCTCGTGCAGCACGGCGTAGCTGCCGCCGAGCACGACCGTCGGGACGTCGAAGAGGTTCATCAGGGTGGCCAGGCCGACGCCGAGCGCCTGTCCGGCGTCCCGCACTGCCTGAAGTACCTTGGCATCACCTGCGTCGAGGGCTTTGGCTAGGGAGTCGAGGCGGCGGCGGCCGGCTTCCTTGAGGATGACGTCGAGGCCCGCGTAGCGCTCCACACAGCCCCGGCTGCCGCAGGTGCAGCGGACGCCGTTGCGTTCGATCACGACGTGGCCGAGCTCGCCGGCGAAACCGCTGGCGCCGCGGTAGACCTCGCCGCCGAGCACGATGCCCGCGCCGATGCCGACGTCCGCCGAGACGTGCACGAAGTCCTCGCCCGCGAGGTGCCGGGGCCAGAGGTGAGCGAGGGCGGCGAGGTTGGCCTCGTTGTCCAGTTCGACGTCGAGGTCCAGACGTCGGCCCAGCGCGTCCGCCAGGGGTTCGCCGACGAGTTTCGGCAGGTTGGGGGCGCGCACGAGGACACCGTCGTGCACCACACCCGGCACCGCGAGGCCGACGCCGAGCACCGGGCGCGGCGGGGTGATCTCGCGGACCAGCTCGGCGACGCGGTCGAGGACCTCGGCGGCGGTGCTGGTGCGGATGTCCGTGGGCACGAGGCGGCGGCAGATGGTCTCGCCGTCGAGACCGATCGTCTCGACGGCGAGGTGGCTGACGTTGATCTCCGCGCCGACCGCGACCGGGCCGTCGGGGTGGAAGCGCAACGGCTTGGAGGGCCTGCCCATGCCCGCGAGCGTGGCGGCGTCCTCGATGAGGATTCCGTTGGCCAGCAACGGTTCGGCGAGGTTCGAGAGCGTCGCCTTGGTCAAGCCGGTGCGGGCGGCGAGGTCCGCCCGCGAACCCGGCTTGTCGACGAGGGCGAGCAGCACCGTGCGCAGGTTGCCGAGGCGAACCTGACGCAGGTGGTCGACGGTGGTCATCCGGTCAAGCATCGCGGTGCGGTCCGGGCACGGTCTCCGGCGGTCATCGGCTCAGATACTTCTGTGCCGCGTCGCCATATCGCGCACGGATGTCCGGAACCTCGGTAGCCTCGTACCGCGTGCTCTCGGAGCCCGTCCACTCGGGCGGCGTCGTCCCGCGCGTGAGCGTCCATGCAGCCTGACGAGCCGCGCCGTCAGCCACGTACTCACCGGGCGCAGGCACTGTCACGGGCACACCGAACACCATCGGCGCGATCTCCCGCACGGCAGGAGACACCGCTGCGCCACCCACGAGCCGCACGCCCGTGACGTCCGCGCCCTGTTCGGCGAGTGCGTCGAGGCCCACGGCGAGTCCGCAGAGCATGCCTTCGACTGCCGCGCGCGCGATGTTGGCGGGCGTGGCGTTGGTGAGCGTCAGCCCGTGCAGTGCACCCGTCGCGTCAGGCAGGTTGGGGGTTCGTTCGCCTTCCAGGTACGGCACGAGCACGAGGCCTTCCGCACCCGGAACAGAGGACAGCGCGAGATCGCTCAACCGGGCAAGATCAACGCCCAGCATGCGAGCGGTCGCGTCCAGCACGCGAGCGGCGTTGAGCGTGCACGCCAGCGGCAGGTAGCGGCCGGTCGCGTCGGCGAATCCCGCGACGATGCCGGAGGCGTCCGCCGCCCGCACATCGCTGACAGCTGTCACGACACCGGACGTTCCGAGCGACACCAGCACTTCCGAGCCCGCGCCGACACCGAGAATGGCAGCCGCGTTGTCGCCCGCACCCGGCCCGATACCGTCGATCGACTCGGTGGGTCCGAGCACGCGCGGCAACACGACGTCCGCGCGGCCCAGGGCACGTTCGAGCAGGTCGGGGACGTACTCGTTCGCGACCGAGTCGAAGTAGCCGGTGCCCGAGGCATCCGAGCGGTCGGTGACCAGGTCGGCCAGGTCCTGAGAGCCACTCAGCCGCCACGTCAGCCAGTCGTGCGGCAGGCAGACGGCGGCGGTGCGCTTGGCGTTGGCCGGTTCGTGCTGGGCGAGCCAGCGCAGCTTGGTGATCGTGAACGACGCGACCGGCACCAGGCCGATCCGCTCGGCCCAGGCCGAGGCGCCCAGCTCGGCGGTGAGGTCCGCGGCGGCGGCCGCTGACCTGGTGTCGTTCCACAGCAACGCATCCCGCACCACGTTGCCGTCCTCGTCGAGGCACACCATGCCGTGCTGCTGCCCGGCGACGCTCACCGCGGCGACGTCGTCGAGCCCACCGGCCTGCTCGATGGCGGTCTGCAGCGCCGTCCACCAGTGCGCAGGATCGACCGACGTGCCGTCCGGGTGCGCCGCGCGGCCCTCCCGGACGAGCCTGCCGGTCTCCGCCTCGCGCACCACGACCTTGCACGACTGCGTCGAGGAGTCGACGCCCGCGACGAGCGTCATGTCAGCGCGCTCCGGCGAGGTGCTCGAGCGCGAGCTGGTTGAGCCGCACGAACCCGTAACCGCGCTCGCCGGCCGCGTCCGGGTCGAAGCCGTCGTCCTTCATCAGGTCGTCGTAGGACTCACCGGCGTCCAACGTGGGCTGCGAGAGCTCGGCGACACCGGCAACGGCGAGCGCTTCCTGCACCTCGGGGTCGGCGCGGAAGGCGGCCGCACGTTCCTTGAGCAGCAGGTACGTCCGCATGTTCGCGCGAGCCGAGTCCCACACGCCCGTGATGTCCTCGGTGCGGGACGGCTTGTAGTCGAAGTGCCGCGGTCCGTCGTAACCGGCGCCTTCCAGCAGGTCGACCAGCGCGAACGCGTTCATCAGGTCGCCGTGCCCGAACACCAGGTCCTGGTCGTACTTGATGCTGCGCTGGCCGTTGAGGTCGATGTGGAAGAGCTTGTCGTGCCACAACGCCTGCGCGATGCCGTGCACGAAGTTCAGGCCGGCCATCTGCTCGTGCCCGACCTCGGGGTTGAGGCCGACCAGCTCGGGCTTGTCCAAAGTCGTGATGAACGCCAGCGCGTGCCCGACCGTCGGCAGCAGGATGTCGCCGCGCGGCTCGTTCGGCTTCGGCTCGATCGCGAACCGCAGGTTGTAGCCGCGATCCGTGACGAACTGGGTCAGCAGGTTCATGGCCTCGCGGTACCGGTCGAGCGCGGCCCGCACGTCCTTGGCCGTGTCGTACTCCGCACCCTCGCGCCCGCCCCACAGCACGTACGTCTGCGCGCCCAGCTCGGCCGCCAGCTCGATGTTGCGCAGCACCTTCTTCAGCGCGAACCGCCGCACGCCGCGGTCGTTGCTGGTGAAGCCGCCGTCCTTGAACACGGGGTGGCTGAACAGGTTCGTCGTGACCATCGGGATGACGAGCCCGGTCTCCTCGAGCGCTCCCTGCAGCCTGCCGATCTGCTTCTCGCGCTCGGTCGCCGCGAACCCGAACAGGTCGTCGTCGTGGAACGACAGCCCGTACGCGCCCAGGTCGGCCAGTCGCCGAACCGCTTCGACGACGTCCAGCTCAGGCCGCGTGGCCTCGCCGAACGGGTCGCGACCCTGCCAGCCCACGGTCCACAGACCGAAGGAGAACTTGTCCGCCGGAGTGGGCGCGCTCATCATCCACCTCATTCGTTCAATGCTTGAACTTAGTGCGGACAGTACGACGCGCAGCCTGTGATCGCAATCGCTCAGGCATGGAGAACCGCTTCGACGGCGGGTGCGAGCGCCTCGGCGATGACTTGGTAACCGGCGCCGGACGGGTGGAAGCGGTCGGCGGCGAACAGCTTCGGATCCGCGGCGAACCGTGCCGAGACCGCGCGTTCGACATGAGCGACCACGCCACCTGCGCGGATGACGGCCTGCAGCTGCGCCTGGGCGTAGTCGCGGCTCACGGCCGACACGACATCACGCAACGCAGGTGGCACGTGCGCGACGACGCTCAGGTCGGGTGCGGTGCTCACGACGACTGCAGCGCCCGCACGGCGCAGGTCGGCGACGGCGTCGTGCAGCTGCTGAGCACCGACGTGCGCGGGCACGAACCTGGTCAGGTCGTTCGCCCCGATCACGATCACGGCGAGGTCCACGCCACCCGCGATCGCGGCTCGGACCTGTGTCTTCAGGTCGGCTGAGCGGGCGCCCGGCACGGCGTGCACCCTCAGCTCGACGTCGTGCCCAGCTGTGCGGAGACGCGCGGCGAGCAGTGGGCCGAGCGTGTGTTCCCGGCGCGTGCTGCCCACTCCCGCGGCGATCGAGTCGCCGAGCAAACAGAGGCGCATGGACTGATAACGGCAGGCGAAGCGGCGGTGTTCCGGGTCAGACTGTGGCGGTGGACGAGCTGCTGGGGTGGTGCGTGGTCGCGAACGTGGCCGCAGAGGGGTTGAAGCACTTCTCGCCGGGCACGAAGGTGTGGGTGCTGCCGCCGCAGTGGGACGGTACGGAGAGCGTCCTCGTGGTCGGACGGCACCGCGGGCGTGGGCACGGGCGCTTCGTGCGGCTGGTCATGCCGAGGGTCCACCTCGCGAACTTCCGCGTGCGCGGCGTGTACCAGCCCGCGGTGCACCGGGAGCTGACCAGGGCGTGGCGGGACTTCGAGTCCCTGCGGCAGTGGGAGTCCGAGGAACACGCGGAGAAGCTGGTGGCCTTCTGGAGCTTGGACGCGACCGTCCAGGCCGGAGTGGACAAGCCCGAGAAACGCGTGGAGCTCTACCACTGCGTGCGATGGCTGATGGCCGGCGAGAGCGAATACGCGATCCGCAAGGTGATGGATCCGGACATGTCATTCGAGCTCGGCGTGCTCTTCCGCGACCAGCCCGAGGTGGACGCGGTCCACGAGCTGCGCGAACTCCTCGACACCATCGAAACCGCCGGCGTCGCGAACTGGCGGAACAACGAGCTGTGGCCCGTTGTTAGAACAGTTGCGGGTAAGACGCAGGCGCTCCTGAGTCGGTAAAACCGCTGTCGTGCGAGTGTTCCTGTGTCTACACTCCACGATCATCACCATCGAGACGAGAGGGGACCGGCCGTGCGTACCGCCGCTGTTGTCCTCCCGTCCCGTTTCGACGTGATCCTCGTGTCCTCGCACCCCGGTCGCCTGCTGCGCGCCGGGCGCCGGAGTGTCTGACGAACCCCTGAGCGGGTTCGCCGGGTCATCGCGCTGACCCCGTAAATCTTTGACACCAAAGGCAGTTACAGCCATGCGCACGACCACGTTGAACGCTGTCCGCAACCTCGGCATCCTCGCCCACGTCGATGCGGGCAAGACCACCCTGACCGAACGCGTCCTGTTCGCGACGGGCACCACCTACAAGCGCGGCGAGGTGCACGACGGCACCACCGTCACCGACTTCGACCCGCAGGAGCGCGATCGCGGCATCACGATCTTCGCCGCGGCCGTCAGCTGCACGTGGGACGGGCATCGCGTCAACCTCATCGACACGCCTGGGCACGTCGACTTCTCCGACGAGGTCGAACGCTCCTTGCGCGTGCTGGACGGGGCTGTCGCGGTGTTCGACGGCGTTGCCGGTGTCGAGCCGCAGAGTGAGTCCGTGTGGCGGCAGGCTGATCGGCACGGCGTGCCGCGGATCGCGTTCGTCAACAAGCTCGACCGGGCGGGTGCGGACCTCGACCAGGCCGTCACCTCGATCCGAACGCGTTTGCACACGGTTCCGCTCGTCGTTCAGCTGCCGATCGGGGCCGAGGACGGGTTCGTCGGCGTCGTCGATCTGGTGACGATGCGGGCGCTGACCTGGGAACCGTCGTTGGTCGAGGGGCCTGTGCCGGCAACGCTGCTGGCAGAAGCACAACGACGTCGCCGGATGCTGGAAGAGGCCGTGGCCGAGTTGCATCCCGAGGCGTTGGAGGAGTTCTTCGACGGAGGTTTGTCCGATGACACGTTGCGTGCTGCGCTGAGGGACCTCACGAGACAGGGTGCCGCAACCGTGGTGCTGTGCGGCTCGGCGTACCGGAACCGGGGCATCGAACCGTTGCTGGACGCGGTGATCGCGTACCTGCCGTCCCCAGTGGACGTTCCGCCGGTGCGGGGCGTCGACGGCGAGGAGCGGCAGGCGGATCCGGACGCGCCGTTCGCGGCGTTGGTGTTCAAGGTGAACGCCACCGCCACCGGCCGGTTGACGTACGTCCGCGTGTACTCGGGCACCCTCCACAAGGGAGAGTCCGTGTTGGTGGGCGGCCGGATCGAGCGCATCGGGCGGATCCTGCGGGTGCAGGCTGATCGGCACACGCCGGTCGAGTCCGCCGTCGCCGGGGACATCGTGGCGCTGGTGGGGCTGAAGTCGGCACGCACGGGCACGACCCTTTGCGCGCCAACGGCTCCGCTGCTGCTCGAACCTCCGGTTTCGGCAGAGCCAGTGGTTTCAGTGTCGGTTGAAGCTAGGGCTTCCGCCGACACCGGGCGACTGGCCGAGGCATTGGCACACCTCATAGATGAGGACCCGTCGTTGCAAGTGAGGACGGATACCGAGACCGGGCAGACCGTGTTGTCGGGTCTGGGTGAGCTGCACCTGGAGGTCGCGGTGGAGAAGGCCAGCACGAGCCACCGCATCGAGATCACGATGGGTCGTCCGCGGGTGGCCTATCGCGAGACTCTCGCTTCAGGTGTCAAGGGATTCGTTCACAGGCACGTGAAGCAGGACGGAGGTTCGGGGCAGTTCGCGCACGTCGTGATCGACACCGAGCCGCTGGAGACCGGCTTCGAGTTCCGCTCGACGGTCACCGGTGGGCGGGTGCCGCAGGAGTTCGTCCGCGCAGTCGAACAGGGCTGCCGGGACGCGCTGGCCGAGGGACCGCTCGGCCACCCGGTGACGGGGCTGCGCGTGACGCTCACCGACGGGTCCACGCACGTCAAGGACTCGTCGGAGATGGCGTTCCGGACGGCCGGCCGGATGGGTCTCCGCGAGGCCCTGAAGGCGGGCGCGATGACGTTGCTCGAACCGATCGCCGAGGTCACGGTCACCGTGCCCGAGGAGTACATCGGTGGCGTGCTCGGTGATCTGGGCGCGCGGCGGGGCCGGATCCTCGGTTCGGAGGCCAGGAACGGCGAGACCGTGGTGACGGCTTCGGTGCCGCTCGCGGAGATGTTCGGCTACGTGACGAGGTTGCGCAGCCGGACGCAGGGCCGCGGCACGTTCACCGCCCGGCCGACCGGCTACGCGCCGGCGTACAACGCAGGCCCGCTCTCAAACTGAGGGCGGGCCTGTTCCTATCGCGGCGCCCGAGCGGGCGGTAGGTCGTGTGAACAGGTGGGGGCACCCGCGGCTCGGGCTCGTCGAAGATCGAGGTACGGCCCGGCGATCTGGTCTCGCGCAACGGGTGCGAGAGCCGTGATCGCGTCGCCCGCGGCCAGGACCTGGCGCCGCATCCGTTCGTGGTCAACGGCTTCGGCGCCGAACGACGGTGCCCAGAGCGTCCACGGGCCGGAGATCATCGCCATCGTCGGCACCAGGTGCGAGTGGAAGTGCGTGCCGATGCCGCCGAACGAGCACTGCGGTGGTGCCCGATCCGGCACTGGGAGGTCGCTGCCGGGCAGGACGAAGGTGCGGTCCACCGCGCGTCCGGCCAGCGCCACCGAGGCTGCCTGGGCGAGCGCGGGACTGCCCGCGAACCAGCCGGCCAGCTCGGCCGCGCCCGTTGGTCGCAGAGAGCCGTTGCTGGGCAGGAACTCGCGGGTGCCCAGGTGTTCGATGACGAACGCGAACGCCACGGAACCCGCGTCGTAGTCGGTGTCGAGCGCGCGGGCCCGGAACTCACTGCCTTCCGACGAGCGGTGCAGGTGCGCGGTGGCGAAGTCGAACTCCAGGGTGCGCGGGCGGCAGCGCAACGGCAGCCGGGCGAAGTGCTCGGCGAGAGCCAGCAGGCCGACGGTTCCGTTCTCCTGGACCCAGCCGACACCGTCGGTGTTGGTGTCGAGGACGATGCGTTCGGCGCTCTGGCCGGGCAGCGTGGCGATGAGCGTGCGCGTCACGGCCGGGAGACGGGCCGCGAGCACGCCGATGGTCGTGCGGGTGCCGACTTGGAGCTTTGAGGCCGCGTCGGAGCCGATGAACACGCCCGGCACGCGGTAGTGGGTGCCGGTGTGCGGGTCCCAGTAGCCGCGGACCTGGTCGTGCGGGAACGGGAACGCGACGATCACGCCTGCGGCACCGGCTGTGCCCGCGTCGATCATGTCGCGGTCGAGCAGTGGCTCGGCGAGGTAGCCGCGGTCGACGGGCGGGAAGTCGCGCAGCACGACCTTGCCGCGTGCGTTGGCGGCGGTGATCGGCGTGCCGAGGGGCAGGTGGATCAGGTCGCCGGAACGCAGCCCTGGCGCGGAGTAGGGGATCGCGGAGGCCACCGGCACCGCGCCGCCGGAGAGGAGCAGGCCGGGGCCGGGTTGCCAGCGCTGGATCGGGATGCGTTCGGAGCGCACGGACATGCCGGGCAGGTGGGAGACGCGGCGTTCCAGCCAGGAGATCAGCCCGTTGTGGGCCGGACTGCCGGTGGACCGCACGCCGAACCCGGCCACGGTCGCGTTGAGTTCGCGGAGTTTTGAGACGGAGGCGAACGACCGGTCGTCGACGGATGTCGGGCAGTCGCTCGAAGCGGTTGCCGGAGAGGTCAGTTGGACGCAGAAAACCGTTACGACACCTATGAATCCAAGCCATCTGGCAGGCAGCACGATGTTCACTGTGGGCCGCGGTGAGGCAGCCTCACAATCCGCCTTCCAGGTAACGCCCGTCAACAGTGAACGAAATGGTTCATACCAATTGCGAGTACGGTCCGCGAGATGCGCTTGAATTCGACACTCGGCCGCATCGCCGTGATCGCGTGCGCGCTGTTCACGCTCGGCTCGACGACCACCGCGAACGCCTCACGCGGCGCGGAGTGCAAGAGTCCGTCCATCGACCGGTTGCAGCAGTGGATCGCCAGTGGTGAGGGTGCCACCGAACCCGCGACCGGCAGCATCCTCGTGCCGCGCAACCGGCACGACTACACGGCGAAGATCAAGTTTCTGGCTGACGACTGGGCCGTGATGGTCGTCTGGCTGGGCAACAAGTTCGAGGCACAGGCCGATCTCTCGAAGTCGCACGGCTTCTGGATGACCTACAGCGCCACCAACGACCTCTACGTCCAGCTGCGGCCCGCGTCGCACTGGAGCGGTGGCGACAAGTGGGTCACCAAGATCCCGTCCACGCGGGGCAGGCTGGTGACGAAGTTCTTCAGCTTCAACCCTGACAAGTGGACAAGTTTGCCGGAGCTCGGCAAGCCTTCGTACCCGTTGTCCGATGCCCTCGACGACGCCCGTGGCCTGGTGTTCGTCGGCAAGACGAAGAACGACCTGGAGTTCCGGGGACTCGAGATCGACGGTTATCGGCCACCCTGCGTTTACTGAAAACCGGTTACCGTCCCGGTTCGTGAGAGCGCTCCCGGTAGTTCTGGTAGCTGTCCTGACCGCCGCGCTGGCGACTCCCGCGAGCGCGGCGGTCAGGGATGACACGCGGTTCGTCGACCCGCTGATCGGTTCGGCGGGCGGCGGCAACACGTATCCGGGGGCGGTGCGGCCGTTCGGGATGATCTCCTGGAGCCCCACGTCGACGCGTGGCGACCAGACGAACACCGGCGCTGCCAACGGGTACGCCTACGACGCCACTCGCGTGCGCGGCTTCAGCCTCACGCACGTCAACGGCGCGGGCTGTCATCCCGGTGCGGCGGGGGACGTGCCGATCATGCCGCACGTCGGCGCGATCACCTCGTCGCCGACCGCGGACACCAAGGATCAGGTCTACGCCAGCGACTTCACGCACGTGGACGAGATCGCCGAGCCCGGCCGCTACCGGGTCGGGCTGAAGTCGGGTGCTCGGGCGGACCTGTCGGTGACGACCCGTGCGGGCATCGGTGAGTTCAGCTTTCCGGCCGAGGGCTCGTTGCTGTTCCGCGTCTCGAACTCGCTCAACGGCAGCGAGGACGCCGAGATCACCATCGACCCGGCGACCAACACGGTGTCGGGTTCGGTGCTGACCGGCGCGTTCTGCGGCCGTCGTGCGAACGGCGGGACGAACAACCAGAAGACCTACTACCGTCTGTACTTCACGGCGAGCTTCGACCGGCCGATCACGTCTTACGGCACGTGGGTCAACAGCGAGCTCCGTCCGGGCACCACCACTGCGTCCGGTGGCGAGGGCTATCTGACCGGGAACAACCGCGCGGGCAAGGGTTCCGGCGGCTATGTGTCCTTTGCGGACACGAAGGTGACCACTCGCGTCGGCATCTCCTACACCAGTGCGGAAGCGGCCCGGCGCAACCTCGCGGCGGAGATTCCGCAGCACGCCGCTGTTTCAGATGTTGCGCAGGAAGCGCGCAAGGCCTGGGCGAAGCAACTTCGCGCGGTCGAGGTCGACGGCGGGACGGCCGATGAGCGCACGATCTTCTACAGCGCGCTCTACCACGCGTTCCTGCAGCCGAACGTGGCCAGCGACGTGGACGGCACGTACCTCGGCAGTGATCGGAAGGTGCGGAAGCTCGCGCCTGGCCAGCGGGTGCAGTACGGCAACTTCTCCGGCTGGGACCAGTACCGGGCCCACACCCAGCTCCTGGCGCTCCTCGAACCGCAGGTGGCCGGCGACTACGCGCAGTCGTTGCTCAACCTCGCGTTGCAGAACGGTGGTGTCTGGGACCGCTGGGTGCACGTCAACGGGCCGACGCACGTGATGACCGGCGATCCGTCCGCTCCGGCCGTCGCGGGCATGTATGCCATGGGCGCCCGGAACTTCGACGTCAATGCCGCGTACGACTCGCTGCTGCGCCAGGCCACCGTTCCGCACCCGGACGGGCTGTCCGACAAGGGGTGTCCCGGCCAGTGCGAAGGGCAGCGGCCGAACCTCGCCGAGTACCTGCGCCTTGGTTCTGCCCCGCACGACACCTGTCACTGCTGGGGTGGTGCCGCGGAGACCCTTGAGGATGCGGTGGCGGACCAGGCGCTCGCCGATCTGGCTCGCAGGTTGGGGCGGTCCGGCGAGGAACTGCAGAAGCGGGCGGCCTGGTGGCGCAACACGTTCAACCCTGCGACCGGGTATCAGCAGGCTCGGAAGGCCGACGGCAGCTGGGTGGCGCCGTTCAACCCCGCGTCCGACCTCGGCTTTGCGCAGGGGAGTAGTGCGACCTACACCTGGATGGTTCCGCACGACGTCCAGGGGCTTGCCGAGGTCATGGGTGGCGAGGATGTCGCGGCTGCTCGGCTCGACGCGTTCTTCCACCGGGCGGACGGGTCGTGGGCCACTGGTGGTGATGCGCTTCGGTACGACCCCACCAACGAGCCCGGGATTCACACGCCGTGGATCTACAACGAGCTCGGGAAGCCTCGGCAGACTCAGGAGACGGTCAGGGCCATGGCTCGGCTCGTCTACCGCACTGGTCCTGGTGGGCTGCCTGGCAACGATGATCTTGGCACTATGTCGGCCTGGTACGTGTTCGCGGCGCTCGGGCTGTACCCGCGTACGCCCAGCAGTGCTGAGCTGCACGTGTCCAGTCCGATGTTCCCCAAGGCTCGGATCGTCCAGCGTGGTATCACGGTTCTTGCGCCGGGAGCTCCGAACATTCATGTGCGGGACGTGCGGTGGGACGGTCGTCGGCAGGCTCAGCCGTGGTTGCCCGAAGAGTTCGTGCAGCGGGGTGGGGTTCTGAGGGTCGAACTGACGTCTTGAGGTGGTTGCGTTGCGTGCTTCGGCTTGCGGTTTCGGGCGCGCCTGCGGCTGACCAGGAATGTCGGGTCGGTTTGCGCAGGTGGTCGCGGGGCGTAGTCCGGGTGCGTGCCTGGTCACCAGGTGCGAGTTGCGTTGCAGAACAACAAGACCTGGCGATGGCTTAGAAGGGTGGCGGGTCGCCGAGTACCGGTTCTGGTTCGCGGGTGTAGGTCTTCCCGGCCGGGCTGGTGAAGGTGAACCGGCCTGGATCTCGGCCTCGAAGAACTCGTCACCCTCACACGCGATCGCATAATCCGCCAACCGGGGGAGGGGAAGTAGACCAGCTTGCGCTGAAAGGCGAAGACCACGGCGACGATGGTGACAACCAC
>NZ_JBEXPJ010000115.1:0-27849 GCF_040611995.1 Lentzea sp. NPDC006480 | reverse complement strand
CGGCGTCTGCAAGTACTACCAACTCACGAGTTGGTAGTACTTGCAGACGTCATCGCCGCGGCGAGCGCCGCGACGTTCTCGGAACCCAGCAGTTGTGTGGTGGGGACCGTTCTGCCCAGCGACTTCTTCAGCCGGGCGGCCAGTTGCGCGGCCATCAGCGAGTCGAGGCCCAGGTCGCGCAACGCCCGGCGGGTGTCGAGGCGGTCGCGGGTCGTGCCGAGCACGGCCGCGACGTGGCCCAGCACCACGTCGCGCACGGGCTCGTCGGGAAGCACGACCGGTTCCCGGCGCGGTTCCGGTACTGGGACCGGTCGCGGCGCGCGAGTGCGGAGCAGCTTCGAGACCAGGCCGTTGAGCTGCGCGAACGGAGCAGGCGTGCCGATGCGGACGGTGAGGCCGCTCAGTTCGGCGAAGCACTGGTGCCGGGCGTCGAACAGCCGCACGTCGACCACGGCCTTGCCGCGCCGCCGTCGTGCCACCGCCCAGAACTCGCCGTGCGCCCGGCCCGTCACCCGCACCCGCTCCACGCTCAGCGGCACCGCGACCGAGCCCAGCGCGAGCAGCACCGCCTGCAGACCTGTCTCCAGCACGACAGAAGTGCTGGCGTCGGCCGAGAACCGGGCGACCGCCAGGTCCTGGCCGCGCCACGCCTGTCTCAGCGCGCGGAACGGGCCCTCGAACTCGTAGCCGTGCCGCGCCGCCAGGTCGCGGAACTCGGTGTCCCGCACGTACTCGCGGCAGCGTTCCAGCGCCCACTCCAGCTCGATCGTGCTGATCTCCGCGCCACGTGCCAGCTCCCCGCTCGCGCACCGCCTGCCCTCGTCGTCGTGGACGGTGAACGCACGCACGCCGGCGCGTTCCGGTCGCAGCGTGACCGTCAGCGTCGGCAACGACTCCGGATCGACGGTGACCAGTTCGTGGAACCGGACGTTGCGCAGCGAGTGGTCACCGCCCGCGGCCGTGAGCACCGCGTCGATCAGCACGGCCGCGGGAAGTGGCGTGAGACCCCGGAACCTCAGTCCGCGCAGAGCTTCCGCGACACCCAGCGCGGCCGTGTCGATCTCCCGGACGATCTCGGTGGCCGTGCCGAACGACTCGAACCAGTACTCCTGGTGCTGCCACGGGTAGGCGGGCAGCGTCACGGCACGGCCGCCGCCGAACCACCTCTCCCAGTCGACCGGCACGCCCGCGACGTGCAGCGATCCCAGCGCCGAGGTGATCGTGCGGAGCTCGGGCTCGCCGCGCACCAGTGACGGAACGGTCACCGCCGAGCCGATCTCGCCGACGGCGCTGAGCAGCACCGGATGCGGGCTGATCTCCAGGACCACGGTGTGCGGGGCGTCGGCGAGGACGCGGCGCAGGGTGTCGTTGAGCCGCACGGTCTGCCGCACGTTGTCCGCCCAGTAGCGCGCGTCCAGCTCCCGCCTGCCGCACTCCACAGTGGACCGGAAGTCGACCTGCGGCGCGTGCGGGCGCAGGTCGTCGAGCTGTTCGCGCAACGCCTTCGCCACCTTGTCCATCAACGGCGAGTGCGACGCCACGTCGACGTCCTTCACCGGGCGGCAGGCGACGGCGAGCTCCGCCAGGTCCTCCGCGACGATCTCCATCAGCTCCACCGGTCCGGCCAGCACGCACGTGCCAGGGGAGTTGTCCGCGGCCACGCAGACCTCGCCGCGGTACCGGCCGAGGAGGTCCTCCGCGCGTTCGGCGGACAGCTCGGCCCACAGCATCGCGCCGGTGCCCGCGGTGTCCTGCATGAGCGCGCTGCGGCGGCAGATCACCGCGGCCGCGTCGCGCACCGACAACGCCCCGGCGATCTGCGCGGCCGCGACCTCGCCCATGCTGTGGCCGACCACGACGTCCGGCTCGACGCCCCACGCCCGCCAGTGCGCGGCCAGTGCCACCTGGACGGCCCACAGCAGCGGCTGGATCACGTCCATGGTGTCCTGCCACGGTTCGGCGCCGGTCAGAACGTCCACAACGGACCACCCGGCCTCTTCGCGCACGGCCGCGTCGCACTCGTCCAGTGCGGCCCGGAACGCGGGCGACGCGGCGTACAGCTCAACGCCCATCCCGCGCCACTGCGAACCCTGGCCAGGGAACAGGAAGACGACCTGAGGCCGTTCTGCCGCCTCGCCCGCGGTGAATCCGCCCTCGGTCCCGTCCAGGAAGGCCTTCAGTCCCGCCGCCAACTCCGCGCGATCCGTCCCCGTGACCGCGAGCCGGTGCTCGTGGTGATCACGCCGAGCCGCCGCCGTGTAGCAGACGTCCGCGACCGGGCCGTCCAGGAATCCGGCGTAGGCCTCCGCACTGGCGCGCAGCGCCGCGACCGACTTGGCGGACAGCGTGAGCACCTGCGGACGTTCGGCAGGTTCGGCGACAACAGCCGCCGGCGGCGCGGTGAGCACGACGTGCACGTTGGTGCCGGAGATCCCGAACGAGCTGACGCCCAGCACCGGCTTCTCCGCACTGAGCGCCTGGTTCCGCGTGACGAGCCGCAACGACCCGCCGGTCAGGATCTCGGCCTGCACACGGGCGTGCAGCGACGCCGGAACGACGCGGTGCTCGGCGATCAGCACCGCCTTGATCAGCCCGGCGACGCCCGCCGCCGCCTCGGTGTGCCCGATGTTGCTCTTCACCGACCCGAGCAGCAACGGGTGCTCCCGGCCCGTCCCGGCGACCTCGTGCAGGGCTTCGAGCTCGACCCGGTCACCCACGCTCGTGCCGGTGCCGTGCGCCTCGATGTAGTCCACAGTGGAGGGATCGAGCCCGGCGTCGGAGTACGCGGCCGACAGCATCTCGGCCTGACCGCGCACGGCGGGTTGCAGCAGGAGGCCGCTGCCCCTGCCGTCGTTGCTGATCGCGCTGCCGAGCAGGACGGCGCGCACGCGGTCGCCATGAGCAACCGCGTCCGGTAACCGTTCCAGCACAACCGCGCCGACGCCCTCACTTCGCACGAACCCGTCCGCGTGCACGGATCCGAACTTGCACCGCCCGTCCGGGGCGAGCATCGACGCCTGCGAGTAGGCGATCGCGTCGTCGGGCAGCAGGATCACGTTGACCCCGGCCGCGATCGCGAGGTCGCACTCCCCGGCGAGCAGCGCCTGCCGGGCGTTGTGCACGGCCACCAAGGACGACGAGCAGGCCGTGTCGATCACGATCGACGGACCGCGCAGGTCCAGTGCGTAGGAGAGCCGGCCGGACGTGACGGCCCGCAGCTCACCGCCCGCCGCGTGGCGCACGTCGTGGTTGCCCGCGCTGCGACCCGCCCTGCCGTACTCGGCGGTGGCCTGGCCGACGAACACGCCGACGCGGCGCCCGGCCAGCTCTGACGGCCGGATTCCCGCGTCCTCCAAGGCTTCCCACGCGACCTCCAGCAGCAGCCGTTGCTGCGGGTCCATCGCGCGGGCCTCACGCGGTGAGATGCCGAAGAACTCCGCGTCGAACCCGCGCACGTCGGCGAGGAACCCGCCGTGCCGCGAGATCGTCCTACCCGGTGCGGGCACGGGCGAGTACCACTCGTCCACGTCGAACCTGTCGAACGGGATCTCGTCGACGGCGTCGACGTTGCCCGTCAGCAGGCTCCAGAACGCGGCGACGGAGCTCGCACCGGGGAAGCGGCAGGACATCCCCGAGACGGCGACCTGCCGGGCGGTATCACCGGCGGTCGCCCGAGATCTGTCGGACATGGAGGCATGGCGGTGTGTCACGGTCCCCCCGTGGGTTCAAAGTGGTTTCAAGTACAACTATGTACCCGGAGCCAAGTTTAGCCAGCACGGCTGACCGCTGGAAGCCAAACGTACGCAATTGCCGGTGCGCCGCCACTACGCAGTTCACCGGTCTCGCAGGGTGGAACGAGAAGCCCTACACTCAAAATCGGTCTTGCGTTCAAGTTTGTACTGGCGTACTCACTACAGCGGTCGACGGTCCAGCAGGGGGAGATCCGCACATGGCCAGGTTCGTGGTCGAGATGGTGTTCGAGACAGAGGACGAGCGGTTAGGCCACGCCCGGCCTGCTCACCGCAGGTACTGGGAGGACTTGGCCGTGCGGGGCGTGCTGCTGGGGGGCGGCCTGTACACGGACGAGTCAGGTGGGCTGATGCTGTGCGAAGCCGCCGATGACAGGGCTTTGCGCCGTTTGGTCGACGGAGACCCTTATGTGCGCGGGAAATTGGTGCGAAGCGTCCGGATTCGCGAGTGGCAGGTGTTGGTCGGTGGGTTGAAACTGCCGGTCGGAAGCGATCCTGAACCGCAGCAATTGGGTTTCACTATGGGCAGTTCCGCTGACTCGTTGATTTCCCGCATCGAGAACGGGCCGCGCATCACCCGTGCCGCGATGGTCGCCGGTCGCGGTCTCACGGCGCACGAGCAGCGGATCGCCGCGCTGATCGTGGGAGGCAAGACCAACAGGGAGATCGCGACCCAGTTCCGGGTGTCGGTCCGCGCGGTCGAGCTGCACATCACCAGCATCTACCGCAAGCTCGGCATCCACCGCAGGGCGCAGCTCGCCTCCGCCCTGGCCGCGTGACGGAGGACCTGCACATGCGATTCGGCGTCAACGTCCCCAACTACGGCGACCGCGCGGCACCTGGCGAGATCCTGCGCTGGGTGACGACTCTGGAGGAGCTCGGCTACCACGTCGCGATGGTGTCCGACCACGTCGCGCTCACCCCGGACGTCGAGCGGCTCTTCCCCGCGCCGTTCTACGACCCGTTCGCCACGCTGTCGTGGCTCGCGGGCCAGACCACCCGCATCGAGCTCGGCACCACCGTCATCGTGCTGCCGTACCGGCATCCGCTGCTGATGGCGCGGATGGCCGCGTCGATCGACCAGTTCAGCGGTGGCCGGCTGGTGCTGGGCGTCGCGGCGGGCTGGGCTCCCGCCGAGTTCGCCGCGGTCGGAGCCGACTACCGGTCACGCGGCCGGGTCGCGGACGAGTCGTTGCGCGCGATGAAGGCCTTGTGGGCCAACGACATAGCGAAATTCGATGGCTCGCACGTGAAGTTCGGGCCGGTGTCGACGGGGCCGCGGCCCGCGCGTTCGATCCCGGTGTGGGTCGGCGGGCACAGCACGGGCGCGATGCGGCGGGCCGTGCTGTACGGCGACGCGTGGCATCCGACGTCGGTGCCTCCGGGATATCTGGAGCAGATCGGGATGCCGCAGCTCAGGCGCGTCGCCGAGCAGCGGCAACGGCCGGTGCCCGCGCTGGTCCCGCGCATCAAACTGAGAATCACCTCGCGGTCGTTGCCCGACCACAGCCGGATCCTCGGTGAGGGAACGGTCGAGCAGGTCCGCGGCGACCTGCACGCGCTGAAGTCGTTGGGCGCCACGCACATTGTTCTGGATACGACATATCCGGGCGAGACGGTGCGCAAGCCCGCCGACCACTACCTGGGACTGCTGGAACAGGTCGCCACGGAGATTGTTGACCTGAGCAGTGGCACTCTGCGTTGAGGGGAAGACGTGATGGGTGATCTGGACGTCCGCAAACTCCGCATGCTGCGCGAGCTCGACGAACGCGGCACCGTCGCCGCCGTCGCACAGGCGCTGCACCTCACCCCGTCCGCGGTGTCGCAGCAACTCGTGGCGCTGTCGAAGGAAGCGGGCGTCCGGCTGATCGAACCGGTGGGCCGCCGGGTTCGCCTCACGGACGCCGCTCGCGTGCTCCTGCGGCGAGCCAACGAGATCTTCGCCGAGCTGGAGCGCGTCCAGGCGGATCTCCTTGCGTACTCAGAAGGCTCGGTGGCAGAGGTACGTGTCGCGGGATTCGCGGCGACTCTCTCCGGCCTGGTGCTGCCCGCCGTCCGGGAACTGCGCGACACCCATCCCGGTGTCGCCGTGCGGCTCGTCGAGTCGGATCCGCCGCACTCGTTCGACCAGCTCGTGCGCGGCGACGTGGACGTGGTGCTGAGCCTGGAGTCCAAGGACAGCCCGGCCGCCACCGACCGCCGCTTCCACCGCGTCGCGCTGCTGGCCGAACGGTTCGACGTGGCGTTGCCGGTGGACCACCCGCTCGCGCACGCGCCCGTGGTGCGGCTGGCGGACCTGGCGAACGAGGCGTGGATCTTCTCCAACACCGGGACGTGCCGCGACATCTCCTTCGCCGCGTGCATCGCGGCCGGGTTCACGCCGGAGATCGTCCACCACATCGGCGACTGGGAGGCGACGCTGGGCGCGGTCGCACTGGGCCTCGGCCTGGCGCTGGTGCCGCGGCTGATCAACGCTGGGCCGCGCGAGGACGTGGTGATCCGGGTGCTCGACGCCGAGCAGCCGACCCGGCACGTGTTCGCGGCGGTGCGCCGGGGGAGCGAGGAGGCGGCGCATCTGGCGGCGGTGCTCGGTGCGCTGACCGCGGCCGCCGAGCTGAAGGCGGCGGATCGTGAAGTTTCTCTGCACGATTGAGAGCGGATATTCGCGATGGAACTTCTCCCGCGCGCGTGTGAAGCTGGTTGCAGAACTTCTCCGGTCTGGATTCCCAACATGAGGAACAGGGATTTCTGATGTCTGCTGCCGTGTCCAGGATGAGCCTGGTGAGGTTGATCGCGCTCGGCCTCATCTGGGGCTCGGTCTTCCTCTTCATCAAAATCGCCGGGTTCACCTTCTCTCCCGTTCAGATGGTGTTCGCCCGGCTGGTGCTCGGCGCGCTCGTGCTGCTGCCGTTCGTTTACAGCCGCGGCGGGAAACTGCCCTCGTTCGGCCCGATCTGGGGGCATCTCGCGATCGCCGCGCTGCTCGGCAACGCCATTCCGTGGGTGCTCTTCGCCTGGGGTGAGCAGGGCGGGTCGTCGAGCGTCGCGGGCGTGGTCAACTCGACGACGCCGCTGTGGACGATCGTCGGCGCGTACGTGCTCGGGCAGGACCGCAAGGTGACCGCCACCAAGATCGGCGGTGTGGTGCTCGGCATGGCCGGCACGATCATCATCGCCGCGCCGTGGCACGCCGGGTCCGCGGGCAGCACGAGCAGCATCGTGGCGTTCGTCGTCGGCACGGTCAGCCTCGGCGCGAGCTTCGCCTACATGGGCAAGTTCCTGGCAGGCAAGGGCATCCCGCCGCTCACCCTGGCTGCGTCCCAGCTGACCGCCGCGAGTGCGTTGTTGCTGGTCGCGATGCCGTTCGCGGGTCTGCAGCCGTTGCACTTCCGCACCGACGCGCTGATCGCCATCGCGGTGCTCGGGCCGATCTGCACCGGTCTCGCGTACGTCCTGAACTTCCAGCTGATCACCAAGGACGGCCCGACCGTCGCCTCCACCGTCACCTACCTCTTCCCGATCGTCTCGGTCGCGCTCGGCGCGCTGGTGCTCGGCGAGCCCGCCGGGTGGCCGCTCTACGTCGGTGCGATCGCGTCCGTCGCCGGGGTGATGCTCGTCCGCCGCAAGCCCAAGGCGGCCGAGGCACCGTCATCTGCTTCCCCGGCACCCGCGGCGGCGAAGGCCTGACCCCCAGCCTTCCCGTCCGTGAAAGGGCCTCCCGGAACGTTCCGGGAGGCCCTTTTTCGCGTGTGGCGCAAATCCCCTTCGGCATCCCGCAGTCTTTTATGTATCAAGCAATTCTGCGGACTTCCGTAGTGAACTCCAGCAGCTCTCGACCATAAGTTCAGCGGCATGGTCAACCCAACCGCCCCACGACTGGGTGTCGTGGTGCCATCAGGAAATGCGGCGGTCGAACCGGAAATCGCCGCGCTGCTGTTCGGGCACGTGAACGTGCACGCCACCCGTTTCCCGTTGTTCACGGAGTTCGAGCAGCGGGAGCGCATCGCGAAGTACAACGAGGCGCTGGCCCCGGCGATCGCGTCGTTCGGCCGGCTCGGCGCCCAGGCGGTCGTCGCGGAGTGCAGCGGTTCGCACTACCTGCAGGGGCCTGAGCGCGAGCAGGAGTTCTGCGACGACCTCAGCGCGCGGTTCGGGGTCGAGGTCACGACGGTGACGCGGACCGTGCTCGCGGCGCTGGCGAGCATCGACGCCACGGAGGTCACGCTCGTCTCGCCGTACGCGCAGTGGCTCACCGACCTCTCGCAGGGCTACTGGGAGGCCGCTGGGATCAAGGTCCGCGACATCGTCAAAGTGCGCTCCAGCAAGGGTTTCTCGCCCTACGACGTGTCGACGGCCGAGCTGGTCGAGCAGGTGCGCGAGGCAGATCGTCCCGCCGACGAGGTGCTGCTGATGACCGGCACCGGCATGTTCACGCTGGCCGCGTTGAAGGAGCTCAACGCCGGCACGGAACGCACGATCCTCACCTCGAACCTCGCCACGGCGTGGTGGGCGTTGAGCAGGCTCGTGCCGGACGCGGTCGTCGATTGGCGGCTGGCGCCGTGATCGTCCCGAAAATCGTGGTCGTTGGTGCTGGACCTGTTGGCCTGACGGCGGCTCTGGTGCTTGCACGGGCGGGTGTTCCGGTCACGGTGCTGGAACAGGGACCCGCGCTCGGCACGGCGTCGCGTGCTTCCACGTTCCACCCGGCCACGCTCGATCTGCTGGCCGGCCTCGGGGTGGCGGAGGAGTTCCTCTCCCGCGGCCGCAAGGTGCACGATCTGCAGTGGCGCAGCCGCACGGGCGTGCTGCTGACGCGGATGGGCTACGACGCGATCGCGGACCGGACCGCGCACCCGTTCCGGCTGCACGCCGAGCAGACCGAGCTGACCCCGTTGCTGCTCAAGCACATTCCTGACGTCCGGTGGAACACCGAGGTTCTGGACGTCCAGCAGGATGATCGTGGTGTCGACCTGATCACGTCGAACGGCACTTTCCGCGCCGGCTACGTGATCGCGGCGGACGGCGCGCACAGCACGGTCCGCACCAAGCTCGGCCTGGACTTCCCCGGCATCGAGTACCCGACCTACGCCCTGCGGGTCATCACGACCACGGAGCTGGACCGGTTGCTGCCTGGTCTCTCGCCGATGACGTACTTCCGCGACCCGGTCCAGTCGTGCAGCGTGCTCGGTCTGCCGGACCACTGGCGGGTGATCCTGCGCCTGCCGCACAACGCCGACATCTCGCCGGAAGCGTTGCTGCACAAGGCGTTGCCGACACTGGCGGACCGGATCGACGTGCAGGACGCGCACACCTACCGCACGTCCCGCCGCGTGATCGACAACTACAAGGTGGGACGCGTGCTCTTCGCGGGCGACGCGGCCCACCTCACGTCCACCGCCGGTGGCATGAACATGAACTGCGGCATCCACGACGCGGTTGATCTCGCCACCTCTCTGTCCTTTGTGGTCAACGGCGACCACGACAACGCACTGCTCGACGAAGCCGCGCAACGCCGCCGGAACGTGGTCACCGACCACGTCATCCCGCGCAGCGAGGCACGCGTGTCCGGAGTGGACGGACAGGCGGGCAGCGTCGACGCCGCGGTGCGTCAACTCACCGCCACCGCGAGCAATCCAGCCGAACTGGCCCGTTACCTGGTGCAGGCATCGATGCTCGACTCGGTACCGAACAGCACAGCGCCACAACTGGAAGGGTCCGCTGCCCCATGAAGATCTGGTTCCACAAGCACACCGTCGAAGGTCGCCTGCCGCTGCTCGACGAGTGGTACCGCAAGCACCTCGCCGAGATCGCCTCGCCCGGCACCGAGATCGTCATCAAGACGCTGCCGGAGAACACCTACGACACCGAGCTGCCGTTCGACCTGGTCAAGTTCGGCGCGCTGCAGATCCACTTCAACGCCCACTTCGCCCGTGGCGCGGTGGAAGCCGAACGGCAGGGCTTCGACGCGTGGGTGATCGCCGCAGGCCAGGACCCCGGGCTGCACGACGGCCGCGCGCAGACGTCCATCCCGACGCTGGGTTATGGCGAGACCAGCTTCTTCTACTCGGCGATGCTCGGCTACCGCTTCGGCGTCCTCGGCTTCATGCCGGCGTTGCGCGAGATCATCACCGAGAACATCGAGCGCTACGGCCTCTCCAGCCGTCTCGCCGCCTACGAGTTGGTCGACGACGGTCACGAGGCCGTGCGCCAGGCTCTCGACGGCGACTTCGACCGGTTCGTCGAGGTGTTCGACGCGGCCGCGAAGAAGGCGGTAGACCAGGGCGCCCAGGTGCTGATCCCCGGTGAGGGCATCCCGGCGGAGATCTTCTGGGCTCTCGGCACCAAGGAGCTGCACGGCGTTCCGGTGATCGACCCCGCCGGCCTCCTCGTCCGGCAGGCGGAGCTCGCGGTGAACCTCAACCGGCTCGGCGTGGTTCAGCGCTCCACGGCGGGCTACTGGTTCCGCCGCCCCTCCGACGCGCTCACCGAGCACGTCGAGAACGTCTTCCTCGGAAAGGCTCTGTGATGTCCTCTCAGTTCCCCGTCGCCCGTCCCCGCCGGCTCCGCCGCACGCCCGCGCTGCGCCGGCTCGCCACCGAGACCCGCCTGCACCCGAGCAACCTGATCCAGCCGCTGTTCCTGCGCGAGGGCATCGACCAGCCGCGCGAGATCAGCTCGATGCCCGGCGTTTACCAGCACACCCGCGAGTCGCTGCGCAAAGCCGCCGCGGAGGCCGTGAGCGCGGGCGTCGGCGGCCTGCTGCTGTTCGGCATCCCGGTCGAGAAGGACCCGCTGGGCCTCGGCGCGACCGACCCCGACGGCATCCTGCAGGTGGCGTTGCGCGACGTCGTCGACGAGGTCGGTGACGCGACGGTCGTGATCGGCGACGTGAACCTCGACGAGTACACCGACCACGGCCACACCGGCGTGCTCGGCCCGGACGGCGACGTCGACAACGACGCCAGCATCGAACGCCTCGCGGACATGGCTGTCGTGCAGGCGGAAGCGGGCGCGCACGTGATCGCCCCGAGCGCCATGATGGACGGCCAGGTCGGCCGGATCCGCGCGAAGCTCGACGCCGCCGGGTTCCCGCACGTGCCGATCATGGGCTACTCGGCGAAGTACGCCTCGGCGTTCTACGGCCCGTTCCGCGACGCCGTCGAGTCGTCGCTCAAGGGCAACCGCCGTGCGTACCAGCAGGTTCCCGGCAACATCCGCGAGTCGTTGCGCGAGGTCGACCTGGACCTCGCAGAGGGCGCGGACTTCGTGATGGTCAAGCCGGCCGGTGCCTACCTCGACATCGTCCGTCTCGTCGCCGAGCACGTCGACGTTCCCGTTGCGGCGTACCAGGTCTCCGGCGAGTACTCGATGATCGAGGCCGCCGCCGCGAAGGGCTGGCTCGACCGCGACCTGGTCGTGCTGGAAAGCCTCAACTCCATCCGGCGCGCCGGTGCGTCGATCATCATCAGCTACTGGGCGACCGAGTTCGCCACACGTCTGGAGCGGTGAGCGTGGGAGACGTCAAGCTGACCCTGCTGGGCATCAGCCACTCCTCGGCACCGGTCGACGTGCTGGAACGGGTGGTGATCTCCGGCGAGGACCTGGACGCCGTTCTCGGCGAGCTCAACGAAGCCGACGAGTTCGGTGCCGTCTACGCGCTGTCCACGTGCAACCGGATGGAGTTCTACGTCGAGAAGCAGGCCGACTCCGCCGCAACGCTCCTGCGCTCGAAGCTGGTCTCCCGGCTCGGTCTGTCCACTGAGGACGCCGAACGGTTCCTGTACCAGCACGAGGGCACGGACGCGGTGCGGCACCTGTACTCGGTGTCGAGCGGCCTGGAGTCGATCGTCATCGGTGAGGACCAGATCCTCGGCCAGGTCAAGGACGCGCTGGACCGGTCGCGCCGCCTCGGCACCGCCGGTCCGCTGATCAACCAGCTGGTGCAGTCCGCGATCCGCGTCGGCAAGCGGGTGCGGACCGAGACCGACATCAACCGGGCCGGGCGGTCCCTCGCCACGGTCGGGCTTTCCGCGCTGGAGCACGTCGTCGGCGCGATGTCCGGCCGGTCGGCGCTGGTGGTCGGTGCCGGGACGATGGCCGGTGTGGTCGTGGCGGCGTTGCGCGGCAGCGGACTGGCGCGCATCGACGTGGCGAACCGCACGCCGGAGAAGGCGGCGAGGCTCGCGGAAACCACCGGGGGCAACGGATACGGGCTCGACGACCTGCCGTCGTTGCTCGCTCAGGTCGATCTCGTCGTGACCTGCATCGGCGGCACCGGGGCGTTGCTGACCGCTGCGGACGCCGAGGAGGCCGTGCGGCACCGCGACGGGTCGCCGTTGTTCCTGCTCGACCTGGCTCTGCCGCGCAACATCGCGGGCGACGTCGCCAAGGTCGACGGGGTGTCGCTGGTCGACCTGGAGACGTTGGCGGGCAACGGTCCCGACGAGGCGGCACTGTCCAGTGTGGCCTCGGTGCGGTCGTTGATCGAGGGCGAGGTCGAGGGATTCCTGGCAGCGCTTCGGGCCGCGAAGGTGGCGCCCGCGCTGGTGAAACTGCGGACGGTCGCGTCTACGACGGCCGAGGCCGAGCTGGGGCGGTTGTTCCGGAAGGTGCCGACGTTCGACGAGCAGCACCGCTCGGAGATCACCCTGTCGGTGCACCGGATCGTCGAGAAGGTGTTGCACGGCCCCACGGTGCGGGCTCGTGAGCTGGCGGGAGCCCCTGATGGCTCCCGGTACGTGGAAGTGCTGGGGAAGTTGTTCGACGTTCCCGGCGAACCGAGTGAGGTCGTCGCATGAGGGCGCGGAGCTGTGCGGCCCGCCTGAGCCGGCCCGCGGTCGTGGGTGCGCCTGAGCGGTTGTTCGACGTTTGTGCGGAACAAGATTGGGTGTCGCATGAGTGACCTGTCCCTGTTGTGGAACGCCGAGTCCGTCGCGGTCATCGGCGCGACCGAACGCGAGGGCGCGCTGGGCCGCAAGCCCGTCGCGTACCTGCAGCGGTACGGCTACCCCGGCCGCGTGCTGCCGATCAACCCCAAGGGCGGCACGATTCTCGGCTACCAGGCCTACACCTCGGTGCTGGAGGCTCCTGGCCCGATCGACCTCGCGTTCATCGTGGTGTCGGCCGACCGCGTGCCCGCCGCCGTCGACGACTGCGTGGCCGCCGGGATCAAGGTCGCGATCATCGCGTCCTCGGGTTTCGCGGAGACCGGTGACGAGGGCGCGGCACTGCAGGCCGAGACCGTGGCGCGGGCCCGTGCCGGTGGGCTGCGGCTGATCGGCCCGAACTGCATCGGTGCGGTCGGCTTCGGCAACAAGGTCATGGCGACGTTCAGCCCCCTGTTCTCCGCTGAGGCCGTGGTGTCGCTGGAGCCGGGTGGCCTCGGCATCGTGTCGCAGAGCGGCGCTTTGGGCTTCGGCGCGGCGTCGCTGGGCATCGAACGCGGCCAGCGGCCGGGCTGGGTGATCACCACCGGTAACGACGCCGACGTGTCCGCGCTGGAGGTGCTGGCGGAGCTGGCTTCCGAGCCGTCGTGCACCGGGCTGCTCGGTTACCTGGAGAACGTGCCGGACGTTTCCGCGCTGCGTTCGCTGGCCTCTTCGGGCAAGCCGGTGGCGTTGCTGAAGTCCGGCCGCAGCGAGGAAGGCGGCCGGGCGGCGGCCTCCCACACCGGTGCGCTGGCCACGGACGACCGGGTGCTGGACGCGGCGCTGCGGCAGTTCGGCATCGTGCGTGCCGGCGACATCGACGAGCTGCTCGACGCCGGTGACGCTTTCACTTCACCGCGTCGGCCGGCCGGCCCGCGAGTCGCGGTCGTCACGACGTCCGGTGGTTCGGGCATCCTCGCCGCGGACGACGTGGTGGCGCAGGGGCTTGAGCTGACGCCGTTGAAGGACGAGACGCGGGCGGCGCTGGCGGAGATCATCCCCAGCTTCGGTTCCGCGAACAACCCGGTCGACATCACGGCCGCGGTGCTGAGCGACCCGTCGTTGTTCGACCGTTCGCTGGAGGTCATCGCCGCCGACGACACGGTCGACATGATCATCGGCTGCTTCTGCGTGATGACCGACGGCGACGTCGACAAGGCCGTGCGGGCGCTGGCGAAGGTGGCGGAGAAGTCCGGCAAGCCGGTGCTGGTGTCCCGCACCGGCGCGGACTTCCTCGCGCCGAACGCCCGCGCGACGCTGCGGGAGGCCGGTCTGCCGGACTACCCGTCGCCCGCTCGTGCCGTGCGTGCGGCAGCGGCTCTGTGGCAGGTGAGCAAGCCGCGTTCGTTGGATGCGGTGGCAGGGTTGGGAGTGGAGACTCCGGCTGCCGAGCTGACCGAGCCCGAACTGAAGGCGCTGCTGTCCGATGCCGGTCTGTCGGTGCCGGTCGGGCGCGTGGTGGCGTCGGCGTCCGAGGCCAAGGCGGTCACGGACGAGGTCGGCGGGACCGCGGTGTTCAAGGCGGTCGTGCCCGGACTGGTGCACAAGACCGATGTCGGCGCGGTGAAGGTCGGGGTGCGCTCCGACCAGGCTGCCGACGCGTTCGACGAGCTGTCGGCTTTCGGTGGCGCGGTGCTGGTCGAGGAACTGGTCGGCGAGGGTGTCGAGCTGATCATCGGTGTGCACACCTCTGACCTCGGCCCGGTGCTGACGCTGGGCCTCGGCGGCATCTTCACCGAGGCGCTGGACGACGCGACCTCGCGGTTGCTGCCGCTCGCTCCCGGTGATGCGGCGCAGATGGTCGGTGAGCTGCGCGGCAAGGCTTTGCTGGACGGCGCGCGTGGCCGTGCGGCGGCTGATGTCGCGTCGCTGGTGAAGACGCTGGAAACCGTTGCGGCACTGGTGTCCGGCTGGGAGGGCGGGTTCGAGCTCGACCTCAACCCCGTTCGAGTGCTGGAGTCGGGCACGAAGATCCTCGACGCCGCTCACGTGATCGCGAAGGAAGTCTGATGACCCTGTCCATTGTGGATATCGGCAAGCCCGCGGCGGCTCCCGAGTCGGAAGCGCTGTTCTCGCGTGCGCAGAAGACCGTGCCGGGCGGGGTGAACTCGCCGGTGCGGGCGTTCCGCGCGGTCGGTGGCACGCCGCGGTTCATGAAGAGCGGCAAGGGCGCGTACATCACCGACGCCGACGGCCGCGAGTACGTGGACCTCATCTGCTCGTGGGGCCCGATGATCCTCGGGCACGCCCACCCGGCCGTGCAGGAGGCCGTGTACGACGCGATCGGCCACGGCACGTCGTTCGGCACTCCGACGCTGAACGAGGTGCTGCTGGCCGAGGAGATCGTGGCCCGCGTGGAGCCGGTCGAGTCGGTGCGCCTGGTCAGTTCCGGCACCGAGGCGACGATGTCCGCGATCCGCCTGGCGCGCGGTTTCACCGGCCGCACCAAGGTGATCAAGTTCGCGGGCTGCTACCACGGCCACGTCGACGCGCTGCTGGCGGCGGCCGGCTCGGGTGTCGCCACGTTCGCCCTGCCGGACACGCCGGGCGTCACGGGCGCGCAGGCCAGCGACACGATTGTCTTGCCGTACAACGACCTCGACGCCGTTCGTGCCGCGTTCGTGGAGAACCCGGACACGATCGCGTGCGTGATCACCGAGGCGTCTCCGGGCAACATGGGCGTCATCCCGCCCGCTCCCGGCTTCACGGCGGGGTTGCGGGAGCTGACGTCCGCGTTCGGCGCGCTGCTGATCTCGGACGAGGTGATGACCGGGTTCCGGCTCTCGCGCGCTGGTTGGTACGGCCGTGAAGGCGTCGCCGCCGACCTGTTCACCTTCGGCAAGGTGATGGGCGGCGGGTTCCCGGCGGCGGCGTTCGGCGGTCGTGCGGACGTGATGGGCCACCTCGCGCCGGCCGGTCCGGTGTACCAGGCCGGTACGTTGTCCGGGAATCCCGTTGCCACGGCCGCGGGTCTGGCGACGCTGCGGCACTGCACGCCCGAGGTCTACACGCACCTCGACGCCACCGCGACCGTGGTGGGCGGGATGATCTCCGACGCACTGGCCCGTGAAGGCGTCGAACACCAGTTGCAGCACAGCGGCAACATGTTCTCGGTGTTCTTCTCCGCCGATCCGGTCACGGACTTCGCGGAGGCCAAGGCCAGCGAGACGTTCCGCTACAACGCGTTCTTCCACGCCATGCTGAACCAGGGCGTCTACCTGCCCCCGTCCGCGCTGGAATCCTGGTTCCTGTCGGCCGCGCACGATGACGGCGCGCTGGACCGGATCGCCTCGGCTCTACCGCTGGCCGCGAAGGCCGCTGCCTCGGCCTGACAGCAACAAAAAAGGGGGATGCCACAGCGGCATCCCCCTTTTCGCTTGTCAGACCTTGGCGGTGACTTCGACGTCGATGTTGCCGCGGGTGGCCTTGGAGTACGGGCAACGCTGGTGTGCTTGGCCGACCAGGTCGTCGGCTTGCTCCTGGGAGAGACCGGGAAGCAGCGCGACGATGCGTGCGCCCAGGTGGTAGCCGTCGTCGCCCTTCACCAGGTCCACCGACACCGTGACGGTGCTGTCGGTGAGGTCGGCCTGGGCGTTGCGCGCCACCAGCCGCAGCGCGGAGTGGAAGCACGCACCCCAGCCGGCCGCGAAGAGCTGCTCGGGGTTGGTGCCCTCGCCGCTGCCGCCGACCTCCTTGGGACTGGTCAGTTTCAGGTCGAGCACCCCGTCGGCCGACGTCGCCGACCCCTTGCGGCCGTCGCCGCTCGACGTGACGTCCGCCGTGTACACCACAGACATTTCGCTCCTTGAAGTCGTTTTGGCGCCGAAGCTAAGCGGGATTCCGCGCCGGGTCACTACGGGACCTCGTAGCGACTTCGCGTGCGCGCGCGGGAAGTGTGGGCAGCGTCGTCGAGATCTTTGGAGGGGTTGTGCCGGGTCCGTTGGAAGGCGTGCGGGTGCTGGAGTTCGGGGGATCGGTGGCCGGGGCGTTCGCCGCGACCGTGCTCGCCGACCTCGGCGCGGACGTGCTGCGCATCGACCGGGCGGCCCAGGCTTCGCCGGTGGCTTCTCCTGATCCGCTGGGGCGCGGCCGCCGTTCCGTTGCCGTGGACCTCAAGCACGCCGACGGGCCCGCTGTGGTGCTGGATCTGGTGGCACGAGCCGACGTCGTGGTCGAGGGCGGACGTCCTGGCAGCGCGGAGAAGCTCGGCATCGGCCCCGAGGTGTGCTTGCAGCGCAACCCGAAGCTCGTCTACGGCCGCGTCACGGGCTGGGGCCAGGACGGTCCGCTCGCCCGGCGCGCGGGGCACGACATCACTTTCCTCGGCGTCACCGGCGCGCTGTCGGTTCCCGGGCAGGCTCCTGCCACGCCGCCGCCGTACTACCTGTCGAGCTTCGCGGGCGGCGCGCTGCAGCTGGTGATCGGCATCCAGGCCGCGCTGCTGGAACGCGCGCGGTCCGGTGAGGGCCAGGTGATCGACGCGGCCATGGTCGAGGGCACCGCGCTGTTGTCGGTGATGATCGACCAGTGGCGCCACACTCCTGGCCGCGTCACGGTGGTCGACGCGCCGTTCTACACGACCTACGAGTGCGCGGACGGCCGGTTCCTGTCGGTCGGCGCGGTCGAGTCGCACTTCTACCGCGAGCTGCTGGAGAAGCTGGGCCTGGGCGAGGCCGAGCTGCCCGACCAGTACGACGAGTCCGGCTGGCCGGTGCTGGCGGTGAAGATCGGCGAGGCGTTCCTGTCGCGCGACAGCACGGAGTGGGAGAAGATCTTCGCCGACTCGGATGCTTGTGTGGCACCGGTTCTGGCGCCTGACGAGGTCGCCGGGCACGCGCACCTGCAGGCGCGCGGCTCGTTCGTCGAGGTGGGTGGCCAGCACCAGCCGAGGCCCACGCCGCGGTTCTCGCGTTCAGAGACGGCAGTTCCGGCACCGGCGCCGCACATCGGGCAGCACTCGGTGGATGCGTTGCGGGACTGGGGAGTGGACGGATGGGCGGACAGCTCGGCGATTCGCAGCGTTTGATGCGCCGAGTCCTCCCGCTCCTGCCCGGCATGGTGGCGCTGGGCCTCGACGCCTATGTCGTGGCCGGCGTCCTGCCCGAGATGAGCGCTTCCCTGCGGCAACCCGTCCCCGCGGTCGGCCAGCTCGTCACCGTTTTCACGCTGTCGTACGCACTTCTGTCGCCGATCGCCGCAACTCTCCTCACCGGCAAACCGATGCGGGTCGTGCTGCTGTCCGCGCTGGCCGTCTTCACCCTCGGCAACGTACTGAGCGCGGTGGCCACCTCGTTGGCGTTCTTGTTGCTGTCACGGGTGATCGCGGGCTTCGGCGCGGGCCTGTACTCCCCGATGTCCGCCGCCACCGCAGCCGCCCTGGTCACCCCGGAGCGCCGCGGCAGAGCACTGGCGCTGATCACCATCGGCCTCAGCTCGGGCACGGTCGCGGGCGTGCCACTCGGTCTGCTGCTGGCCTCGCACGTCGGCTGGCGCGGCACGTTCTGGCTCGTCACCGCACTGGGCGTGGCGGCGATGATCGGGGTGGCGGTGTCGTTGCCCGCCATCCCGCCCGCCGCGCCGCCCTCATTGAAGGCCCGGCTGGGAGTCCTCTCCGACCGGCACGTCCTGTCGATCGTGCTCGTCACGGTCTTCTCGACGCTGACCAGCCTCGGCACCTACACCTACATCGCGCCGATCCTGAACCGCGACAACGTGACGATCTACCTGGTCATCTGGGGCGTCGGCGGCCTCGTCGGCAACCTGCTCACCGGCGCCGTGATCGACCGCTGGCGCGACACCAGGACGTTGATGGGTGTCCTGCTGACCGTGATGGGGGTGAGCCTCGCGTTGCTGCCCGTCGGCCCGCCCGGCCTGCTGATCTTCCTGTGGGGCGCGAGCGCGTGGAGCTGCCCCGCCACCCAGCAGCACCGCGTGATGGCGGCCAGGCCGGCGGAGGGCCCGGTCGCGGTGTCGCTCAACGCCTCCGCGATCTACCTCGGCTCGTCGCTCGGGGCGGGGCTGGGCGGCATGGTGCTCGCCGGTGGGGGAGCGCCGGCGACGCTCGCCTGCGGTTTTGGTGGCCTGGCGGTGGCCGCGGCGGTGCTGAACCACCTGATCACCGCCAGGCCGGTGCTCAGCAGCGCTTGACCCGCACCGCGCCGCGGCTCGACTCGACGATCGCGAAGTTCAGCCGGTCCGGGTCCGCGGACCCGAGGTTCACCCGCACCTCGGCGTTGATGTTGATGTTGCGCGGCGACCCGCACGGCGACCACTGGATCTCCGAGATGTCCGGGCGGTAGTGCGTCTCCCAGTCGTCGCTGAAGGGTCCGGTGAACGGGTGGTTCACGTACTCGGTCTGCGACATGCCCTGCAGGTAGGTGTTCACCCGGTGCAGGGCGGTCGCGCCCTCCTGCAGGTGGGTGTAGCCCGCGTACGAGGTCCACGCCAGGGCGTACGTCCAGCCGTCAGGCACGTTCACGCGCAGGTTGACCTGGCAGTTCTTCCGCATGTCGAGCGGGGACGAGCCGTCGCCCGCCCGCGCGAGGAACTCGTGGTAGCCGATTGTGAAGGTTCTGCCGCTGGTCGCGATGTCCGCGTCCCCGGCCCTGCAGCCGGATCCGTTGACCGTGACGACCTCGAGGACGGGAGCCGGCTCTTCCGCCGTGTCGGCGGGAACGAGGGCGGATAGGGCTACTAGTGCTGCCGCTGCCATGTTCAGCATGAGGAACCTCTCGGGGGAGTCGCTGGCGGCGGCACTCGACGTTAGCGGCCTGGTCGGTCGCGTACGTGGTCTCCCGATACGCCTTGATCGCGGCGACGCACTTCTCGTCACGCGCGGTGGTGAACCTCAGCGCCTCGCGTTCGTTGCGGGCTTTCACGGCCTCGGCCTCGCTGGCCTCCGCCCGCACCCTCAGTTGCCCGATCTCCTGGGTCTTGGCCTCGATCTCCCCGCCCTGGGCGACCGAGGCCTTCACCGTGATGTAGAAGAGCGTGCCGAACAACGCCGTCGCGCCGAACAGGAGCACGGTGGTGATCGCCAGCACGACGACGGCGGTCCTCTGCGGACGACGCACTGGTGCGGGTGGCGCGTCGACCGGCTGCTGCGGCGCGAACACCTCCGCCAGCGACGGCTCCGGCGTCAGCACTGAACCAGCAGATCCCTGATCGCGGCCTCACCGCGGGCCTGGTCATTGGCCATCGCCGCCGCGGTCAGCGCCTTGGCCGCGTCCTTGCACTTCTGCGAGCTCACCGCGTCGGACTCGGCTTTCTTCTGCGCGGCCTCCGCCTGCTTCTGCAGGTTCGCGGCGCGCGAGGCGTCCTCTTTGCTCTCCGCGGCCTTCTTGGTGAGATCCGCGATCTCCCGGTCCTTGCCCTCGATCTGCTTGGACAGTCCGGCCGAGTGGTCCTTCTCCTGGACGAGCAGGACGCCGAACGCACCCGCCGCGCCGAACAGCAGCACGAGGAGCACCGATACCACCACGACGCCGGTCCTCTTCGGCTTCGGCGGTGCGAGCGGCGCCATTGGCGCGGGCTGCTGCGGTGCCGGGAACGCGGGCGTGTACGCCTCGAACTCCGGCTGTGGCTCGACGGCAGGCTGCTGCGCGTCGAAAACAGGATTGGTCATGACTTACCCCCAGGAATTGCCCCCATGCGCCTATCATCGCCAGGCCGTCAACGCCGTTACGTGAGCTGTGCCACCGCGTCGACGACCCGGTCGAAGAACCGGTCCACGTCCAGCCCGACGGCCACCCGTGCGTTCGGTTTCCGGCCCAGCCGCCCGTGCAGATCCACCACGGTCGCACCGCGGGTGAGCGTTCCCACGGTCTCGATGCCCACGAACGCCTCGACGCACGTCACCAGCGTCGGGTCGATCACCCGCGCCACCGCCACCGGGTCGTGCAGCGGCGGTGCCTCGAACCCGAACACCTCGCGGTAGGTCGCCGCGAAGAACGTCATCAGATCGCCGCAGATCCGGCCGAGCGGGCCCAGGGCGGTCAACCGCGCCACCACCGCGGGCGTGACCAGGGCCTGGTGCGTCACGTTCAACCCGATCATCGTGATCGGCACGCCGCTGTCGAAGACGATCTGCGCGGCTTCGGGGTCGACGTAGATGTTGAACTCCGCGTACGGGGTCGTGTTGCCGCGTTCGGTCGATCCGCCCATGAGCACGATCTCGCGCACCGCGGCCGTTCCGTAGCGCCGCAAGTACAACGCCACGTTCGTCAGCGCTCCGGTGGCGACCAGGGTCGCGGGCATGTTCCGGTGCATCACGTCGATCGCGTGATCCTCCACCACGTCAACGGAGATCGCGCCGAACGCCGGTCCGTCCATTCCGGACTCTCCGTGGATGTCCCCGGCCACGTGCAACGGCCGCACCAACGGCCGTGCGCACCCGCGCGCGATGGGCACCGAAATTCCGGCAGCCGAACAGATCCGCCGCGCATTTAGCGTGACCTTGTCCAGTGTCTGGTTGGCGGCGACGGTGGTGATCGCGCGGAGGTCGATTTCCGGCGCTCCGGCGGCGAGCAAGATCGCGATCGCGTCGTCGTGTCCGGGGTCGCAGTCGAGCACTACGGGGGTGGGCATGAGGCCATCTTCCCGTTCACGTCCATGAAACAGCCGAAAACGTTTTCGCGGAACCCTTGACGAGGTCAGGGCCGGTGCGGCTAGCGTGTGGAAACCGTTTACCGGGGAGGTTGTGATGGCCCGCAGGCGCTATGCCGTGGTCGGCACGGGATCGCGGGCGGAGCGGCACATCCACGCCATCGCGGTCGAGCACGCGGACACCTGTCAGCTCGTCGCGTTCGCCGACGTGAACCGCACCCGGATGGACGTCCACAACGACCGGCTCGTTGAACTGGGGGTCGAGCCGGTCCCTGCGTACAACGCCGGCGACTACCTGAAGATGCTGGAAGAGCAGCAGGTCGACGTGGTCGTGGTGACCACTGTCGACCGGTTCCACGACACCTACATCGTGGAAGCGCTCGACGCCGGCCGTGACGTCGTGACCGAGAAGCCGATGACGACGGACGTGCCGTCCGCCCGCAAGATCCTGGACGCGGTGCACCGCAACGACGGCAACGTCACCGTCACGTTCAACTACCGCTACAACCCGATCCACGAGAAGGTCCGCGAGCTGCTGGCGGACGGCGCGGTCGGCGAGATCGGGTCGGTGCACTTCGAGTGGCTGCTCGACACCCGGCACGGCGCCGACTACTTCCGCCGCTGGCACCGCGACAAGGCCAACTCCGGCGGCCTGATGGTGCACAAGGCGACGCACCACTTCGACCTGCTCAACTGGTGGGTGGGCTCGACGCCGGACACGGTGTACGCGCACGGTCGTTTGTTCTTCTACGGCGATGAAAACGGCGCACGGCACGGCTACGCGGACGACGAGCGGTTCGCGTTGAAGCTGGAGCAGAACGACTGGCTCAAGAAGCTCTACGTCGACGCCCGGCACGAGGACGGGTACCGGCGCGACCAGAACCCGTTCGAGCCGGGTGTGTCCATTGAGGACGACATGTCGGTGATCGTGCGCTATGCCAGCGGCGCGAACCTGACCTACCACCTCACGGCCTACTCGCCGTGGGAGGGCTATCGGCTGATGGTCAACGGCAGCAAGGGGCGTCTCGAACTCGAAGTCGTCGAGAACTCCTGGGTGTCGAGCCAGAACCCGACCGTGCACGGCGTCAACGCCAACCCCGAGGACGGGTGGGCGAAGCTGTCGGTGCAACGGCTGTTCGAGGAACGGGAAGAGATCCCGCTGGAGTACGACCGGGACGGTCACGGCGGCGCCGACCAGCGCATGGTCGACGCGCTGTACGGACCTGCCGGGCAACACGACCCGTTGGGACGCAAGGCGACGCACTACGACGGCACCCTCTCGCTGCTGACCGGTTTCGCCGCCAACCGCAGCTTCGAGACCGGGGAACCGGTCCGCGTCGTCGACGTCATCGACCTGCGATAGGGGAGATCTGGTGAAAGCGCACAAGGTTGTGGGCTTGGTGCTCGGTGCCGCGCTGGTGGTGTCGGGTTGTGGTGCCAAAGGCGGCGGTGACGGCCAGCAGGAGATCCGCTTCATCTGGTGGGGCAACGACGACCGCGCCAAGGTGACCAACGAGGCGGTGAAGCTGTTCGAGAGCCGCAACACCGGCATCAAGGTCTCGACGTCGTTCCAGAACTTCCAGAACTACTTCGAGAAGCTGTCCACCGAGATCGCGGGCGGCAACGCGCCGGACGTGATCCAGATGGACTACCGCTACCTCAACGAGTACGCGGGCCGCAACGTGCTGCTGGACCTCTCCCCGTACGTGGGCAAGGAGATCCGCACCGCGGACTGGAACTCCGGCTTCATCGGCAGCGGCAAGCTGGGCGGCAAGCAGGTCGCGATGCCGTTGGCGCAGAACGCCACCGCGATCGTCTACGACCCGAAGCTGTTCGACGCGGCCGGTGTGAAGCCGCCGCGAATCGGCTGGAGCTGGGCCGACTACAAGGAGACCTCCGCGAAGATCCAGGCCAGCACGGGTGGCAAGATCGCGGGCGCGACGGACTTCGGCGGCACCGAGGACGTCTTCGAGACGTGGTTGCGGCAGCGCGGCAAGAAGCTCTACGCCGACGACGGCAAGCTCGGGTACTCCAAGGACGACCTGAAGGCGTTCTGGCAGCTCTCCAAGGACTTCCGCGACGGCAACGCCACCACCCCGCCGGAGCTCGTGACGACGCTGAACGCCGGCGCCGAGCAGACGCCGATGGGCAAGAAGCTGTCCGCCTCCGAACACACCTACGACAGCCTCTACGGCGGCTACAACACGGTGCGACCCGGTGAGCTCGCGCTGGGTCCGTATCCCAGTGACAGCAAGGAAGTCCTCGGCTCGTACCGCAAGCCCTCGCAGCTGGTCAGCGCGTCCTCCCGCACCAAGCACAAGGACGCGGCGGTCAAGCTGATCGACTTCCTGCTGAACGACCCGGACGCGGGCAAGATCCTCGGCGCGAACCGCGGCCTGCCGGCGAACCTGAAGATCCGCGAGGCCGTGGCGCAGAACCTCAGCGGCGCCAACAAGGTCATCTTCGAGTACCAGAAGTCGGTCGACGCCCAGCTCGGCGACGCCCCGGCCGCACCGCCGAAGGGCGACGGCACGATCTACAAGCTGATGCAGCGCAAGCACGAGGAGGTCGTCTTCGGGAAGAAGACGATCGACCAGGCGTTGGAGGAGTTCTGGCGCGACGCTGAAGAAGCGTTGAAGTAGTGGTGCTCGCCGAGCGGGTCTCTCCCGCACCGGTGAAGTCGGTCGCCGAGGGCGCGCCCCCTCGGCGACCGAAGAACTCGCAGGGCGTCGCGTACCTGTTCCTCGGGCCTTGGCTGCTCGGCGCGATCGGCCTCACCGTCGCGCCGATGGTCGTGTCGCTGTACCTGTCGTTCACCGACTACGACCTGTTCAACTCGCCGCAGTGGGTGGGTTTCGACAACTACGCCAAGCTCTTCGGTGACGATCCGCGTTACCTGGACTCCGTCGTCGTCACGCTGAAGTACGTCGTGTGGTCGGTGCCGCTGAAGCTGGTGCTGGCGCTGGCCGTCGCGTTGCTGCTGAACTCGTTGCGCGGCAAGGGACAGGCGTTCTTCCGCTCGGCCTTCTACGCGCCATCGCTGCTGGGCGCGTCGGTCGGGCTGGCGCTGGCGTGGCGGGCGATCTTCGACACCTGGGTCGACACGCCGGACTACGCGTTGATCACCATCGTGCTGCTGTCGGCGTGGCAGTTCGGCGCGCCGATGGTCATCTTCCTGGCCGGGTTGCAGCAGATTCCGCGCGACCTGTTCGACGCGGCGGCGGTCGACGGCGCGGGCTGGTGGCGGCGGCTGTGGTCGATCACGCTGCCGATGTTGTCGCCGGTGCTGTTCTTCAACCTCGTGCTGGAGACGATCCACGCGTTCCAGGCGTTCACGCAGGCGTTCGTGGTGAGCGGTGGTCGGGGCGGACCGGCCGACTCGACGTTGTTCTACACGCTCTACCTGTACGAGCGCGGCTTCACGGAGTTCCGGATGGGTTACGCGTCGGCGATGGCGTGGGTGTTGCTGGTGGCGATCGCGGTGATCACCGCGGTGCTGTTCCGGACCTCGCGGTACTGGGTGTTCTACGGAGACGAACGATGAAGCGGGCGGCGGTTTTCCTGCTGTGCCTGGCCGCGCTGGCGTTGGTGCTGTACCCGATCGTGTGGTTGATCTCGGCCTCGCTCACACCGGTCGAGGATCTGGTGGCGAACCTGCGCTCGTTGTTCCCCGGCCGGATCACCGGCGACGGGTACGCGGGCGCGCTGGAGGGTGCGGGCGGGGAGCCGTTCTGGACGTTCCTGCGCAACTCGACGATCGTGGCCAGTGGCGCGGTGATCGGCAACGTCGTGTCGTGCTCGCTGGCGGCCTATGCGTTCGCGCGGCTGCGCTTCCGGTTGTCAGGCCCGCTGTTCGCGTTCGCGCTGATCACGATCATGCTGCCCGCGCACGTCACGCTGATCCCGCAGTACGTGGTGTTCCAGCAGCTCGGCATGATCGACACGTTCGTGCCGCTGATCCTGCCGAAGCTGCTCGCGACGGACGCGTTCTTCGTGTTCCTGATGGTGCAGTTCATGCGCGGGATTCCGTTCGAGCTGGACGAGGCCGCGAAGATCGACGGGTGCGGGCCGATCCGCAACTACCGCTACGTCGTGCTGCCGTTGTCGAGGCCTGCCATGGTGACGACCGCGATCTTCACGTTCATCTGGACCTGGAACGACTTCTTCTCGCAGCTGATCTACCTGTCGTCGACCGAGAACTACACGATCCCGATGGGACTGCGGCTGTACATCGACCAGACGTCGTCGTCCTCGTACGGGCCGATGTTCGCGATGTCGGTGCTGTCGCTGGTGCCGATCGGGCTGTTCTTCCTGGCGTTCCAGCGGTTCCTGGTCGCCGGTGTGGCCACGACGGGGCTGAAGGGATGAACCGGCTGGAGACGCTCGCGGACGCCCTGCTGGTGGGGCTGTTCGTGTTCGTCGCCTCGCTGCCGCTGGTGACGGCGTACTCGGCCTTCGGGGCGGGGTGTGCCGTGCTGCGGGATGACCTTCCGGCCGGGCGGTTCTGGTCGTTGCTGCGGGTGCGGTGGGCGCCGGGGGTCGTGTTCGCGGCGCTGTGGGCGCTGCTGGTCGTGGATGTGCTGCTGGTGGTCACGGTGCTGCCCGCGCCTTGGTTCGTTCGGGGTGCGGTACTGCTCGCGTCGGCGGCCATCGGGGCGGTTCTTCTTGATCAAGCACGTCTCGGATGGCGCGGCGCATTGAAATTCGAAGCACCTCGGCCGATGCTGATGGCCGCGTTGGTGGTCGCCGGTGTGCTGGTGTGGGCCCTGCCTCCGCTGGCGCTGGTGATCGGCGGACCCCTGGCGCTGGCTGCGGAGTCCACCCGAGAAGGGTGAGGACGATGCGTGTTGCGCTGGTCGGCGCGCGTGGGCACGGTGCGCGGCACGTGGAGAACCTGCTCCGGCTGGGCCACGACGGGCTCGCGACCTTCGTGGGCGTGGTGGACGTGGCCGATGTCGACGTGCCGGTGCCGTCCTACCCCGATCTGCCGTCGCTCGCGGCCGAGCTGCACCCCGAGATCGTGGTGATCTCGTCGCCACCGTCGACGCACCGCGATCTGGTGCTGTCCGCGTTCGCTCTCGGGTGTGACGTGCTGGTCGAGAAGCCGGCGCTGCTGTCGGTGGCGGACTTCGACGAGATCAGCTCTGCCGCCGCCGAGCGCGGGCTGGTGTGCCAGGTCGGGTTCCAGTCGCAGGGGACAGGGTCGTACCGGCGGCTGTGCTCGTTGATCGGCTCTGGTGCTCTGGGCGACATCTCGGGCATCGGGGCGGCCGGGCGCTGGGTGCGCTCGGACTCCTACTACGAGCGCGCTGCGTGGGCGGGGCGGCAGGGCGAGGACGGGACGCTGGTGAACCCGTTCGCGCACGCTCTGCAGAACGCTTTGCTGCTGGCCGACGTCGAGGAGCGCACGGACATCGGCGTCGAGCTGGAGCTGTTCCGGTGCCGCGACACGATCACCGCGGACGACACGGCCTGTGTGCGCGTCACGGCCGATGGCGCGCCTCCGGTGGTGGTGGCGACGACTTTGTGCGCCTCGACATCGTTGCCACCGGTTGTTCTGGTGCACGGTTCGTTGGGTCAGGCCGTGTGGTGGTACGACGACGACAGGCTGACCGTGAACGACCACAAGATGGCGGTCGCTGCTCCGGTCGATCTGCTGGAGAACCTCATCCGGCACCGGCAGACCGGTGAGCCTCTCGTGGCGCCGCTGGCGGCCGCGCGCGCGTTCACGGCCGTCGTCGAGGAGTGCGGCAAGGCGGACGTGCCGCTCGTGCCGGCGCGCCGCGTCACCGACCGGGTGGTCCTGGACGGCATCGACGAGGTCGTCGTGCGCGCCGCGGAGAAGATCGCCACGTTCACCGAGCTGGGCTGCGGTTTCGGGCGGTAGTCTGCCGCGCGGGTCCACCAGTGTTCGGGGAGTTGTGGCGTTGGACACCTACATCGACTTGAAGGACGTCCGGCTGACCGGGTACGTCAGCATCGGCCTCATCGCGCTCTCGGCGCTCGAGTCGGTCTGGGGCACGATCACGGACTGGCGGGGCGGCTCGTCCTCGTGGAGCTTTCTCGCCATCGTGCTGGTCGTGCCCGCGGCGGTGGCGTCCCTGCTGTGGTTCCGCGGCGTCACCCACAACGCCGAGGCGATCGCCCTGCACGGCGTGCGCACGGTGTCGCAGGTGTGGCGGGCCAGCGACCCGGCCCAGCGCGACGTGCCGTTCGACCAGCGCGTGGCCAGCCCGCTGATCAAGCCGTGGCAGTACGCGTTCCTGGCCATGGTGGGCTGCGACATCTTCGAGTCGTTGCTGCTGGACACGCCCGCGTACGTGGTGTTCTCAACCCTGTCCACGCTGGCCTCGGCAGGGGCCGCCGGCCTCGCCTGCTACCTGATCTTCCGGGTCTCGTCGATGCAGCGGAAGTTCGCGGTGCCACATCCCCGTGGTCGTCGGGGCTGAGGTGCGTTAGACTTTGCAGCTGGTTGCGGTTTCGTGTTCGTGTTTACGCACGCTCGCTGAACTTCAGGAGCCGGAACCGCTGCCGGAGCCCGAACCGGAACCCGCGCCGCCACCCGTGGC
>NZ_JBEXPJ010000114.1:0-28280 GCF_040611995.1 Lentzea sp. NPDC006480 | reverse complement strand
CGGTCATCCCGGTCGGCATCATCGGCACGGACAAGGTGCAGCCCGTCGGCCGCAAGATCCCGAGGATCGTCCCCGTGACCGTCCGGTTCGGCGAGGAGCCTGCGGTACTCGGGGATGCCGAGGAACCGGCGTGATCCCCAGTGGTGTTGTTCCACCGCAAGCGTTGTCACCGTTGCACTCTAGGCGTGTTGGGGTGAAAACCACGAAAGCCGGACCTCTCGGTCCGGCTCCCGTGGATCGGATGCCAGGTCGCCTCACGGCGCGGTGCACTACGCGGCTCCAGCCGAACGGTATTCCGCGAAGGCGGTTGTCTGTTGAGCCCGGGGGACACAAAGACATCCGACACCTGAGTCTAACGGGGCGCGGCCCTGAGTTGTTCCGGCGATCACGGGTGATTTCATGGTGACGTGCGTCCCGATGCCGAAGTCGAGCCAGGCTCCCTGTTGGTTGCCGCTCCGAGCCTGAACGACCCGAACTTCACGCGCACCGTCGTCTACATCATCGACCAGCGTCCTGAGGGGACCCTCGGCGTCGTGCTGAACCGTCCGTCCGAGGTGGCGGTGCACGACGTGCTGCCGCCGTGGGGTCCGCACGTGACGAAGCCGCAGTGCATCTACATCGGTGGCCCGGTCGAGCAGAAGACGGCGCTGTGCCTGGCGGCCTTGAAGGCGGGCACCGACCCGTCGGCCGTGGAGGGTCTGGTCGGCGTGCAGGGGCCGGTGGCGTTGATCGACCTCGACGCCGAGCCGGACGACCTGATGCCGCTGGTGCGCGGCCTGCGGGTGTTCGCGGGCTACGCGGGCTGGGGCGAGGGCCAGCTCGCGGGTGAGATCGAGCGCGGCGACTGGATCGTCGTGACCGGACTGGCCGACGACGTGCTCGTCGGCGCGAACGTCGACCTGTGGGGACGGGTGCTGCGCCGGCAGGGCATGCCGCTGGCGCTGCTGTCCACCTATCCCAAGGACGTCCGCGAGAACTGATTCACGTGAAACTTCGGGTTACAGGCCGGCCAGCGGGGAGCAACCGCCACCACCGCAGGCGCAGCCACCGCAACCCTTGGGCTTGACCGGCTCCGGCACCAGCGCCGCCGCCCGGCTGCCGACGATGCCACCGGCGAAGGCGATCGCGAGCGCGCCCACCAGTCCGATGATCCCAGCGGTGACGGCCAGGTCGGCCATGACGAACGACATCGCGCCGGACACGATCGCCACCACACCCGCCGCCACGTTCGGCACCCCGGCGACGCGGTTGGCCAGCGCGAACGTCTCCTCGTCGCGCAGAGCCGCCGCCGTGCGCACACCGACGTAGCGGTTGCGCCGCAGCTTGCCCTGCAGACCCAGCAGACCGACCGCGCCGAGAGCGACGCCGAGCACACCCAGGACGACCGACAGCACGATGTTCACCCCATGAGGGTAAGACGGATCGGCAGTTCACCTGGCAGTCACCCCGGTCAGGTGTGCTGTGCGCCATGCTCAGACGGCTCCTGCGCGTCCCCGTGCTGCAGAAGGCGCCCGGCGTCTACCTGGTGCTGGAGCGGTCGTTCACGTTTCCGGTGAGCAAGGTCGACAACCTGGAGGGCATGGCCTGGAGCCCGGACCGGACGTTGTGGCTGGTCTCGGACGACAACTTCAGCGCGGCCCAGGTCACCCAGTTCATCGCGCTTGCGGTGCGCTGATACCGTTGACGACATGAGCACGGCCCGCCTGCTCCTTATCTAGCCGCGCAGACCTGATCGCGAGACGGTCGGCGCGGCAGCCCCCATGCCCTCTCTGGGCTGGGGGTTTCGTCATGTCAGGGGCAGGAAAAGACGTGAGAGGGACGTTGAGATGAGCACGGACGCGGCGGAGACCCCCGCCTACCGCTACACCGCCGAGCTGGCGAACCAGATCGAGGAGCGGTGGCAGCGGTACTGGGAGGACCACGGCACCTACCACGCGCCGAACCCCGTGGGTGCGCTCAAGGGCGACGTCCCGAACGACAAGCTGTTCGTGCAGGACATGTTCCCGTACCCGAGCGGCGCGGGCCTGCACGTCGGCCACCCGCTGGGCTTCATCGGCACGGACGTCTTCGCGCGCTACCACCGCATGAACGGCCGCAACGTCCTGCACACCATGGGTTTCGACGCGTTCGGCCTGCCCGCTGAGCAGTACGCGGTGCAGACCGGGCAGCACCCGCGCGAGACGACCGAAGCCAACATCAACACGTACCTGCGCCAGATCCGCAGGCTGGGGCTGGGCCACGACGAGCGGCGCCGCATCTCGACGATCGACCCCGAGTACTACAAGTGGACCCAGTGGATCTTCTTGCAGATCTTCAACTCCTGGTACGACGCAGACGCGCGCAAGGCTCGTCCGATCGCCGAGCTGATCTCCCAGTTCGAGTCCGGCGAGCGCCCGGTCGAGGACGGTCGCAAGTGGTCTGAGCTGTCTTTTGCCGACCAGCAAAGGATCTTGGGCGAATTCCGGCTGGCCTACTTGTCGGAGGCGCCCGTCAACTGGTGCCCGGGACTGGGTACTGTGCTGGCGAACGAAGAGGTCACCGCGGACGGTCGCAGTGAGCGTGGCAACTTCCCGGTGTTCAGGAAAAACCTGCGCCAGTGGATGATGCGCATCACCGCGTACTCGGACCGGCTGATCGACGACTTGGACCGGCTGGACTGGCCGGACAAGGTCAAGGCCATGCAGCGCAACTGGATCGGGCGCTCGCACGGTGCCCGAGTCCGATTCGCGGTGGGAGACGAGAACATTGAGGTCTTCACGACCCGTCCGGACACACTGTTCGGCGCGACCTACATGGTCCTGGCACCGGAACACGAGCTGGTGGACCAGATTGCGGCGCCCGATCGCGTGGCAGACATCGCCGCGTACCGGCGCGCGGCGTCCCTGAAGTCCGAACTGGACCGTCAGGAGAACAAGGAGAAGACCGGCGTCTTCATCGGGGCGTACGCCACGAACCCGGTGAACGGCAAGGAAATCCCCGTCTACATCGCCGACTACGTGCTGATGGGCTACGGCACCGGCGCGATCATGGCCGTCCCCGGCCAGGACCAGCGCGACTGGGACTTCGCGAAGAAGTTCGACCTGCCGATCATCCGCACGGTCCAGCCGTCGGAAGGCTTCGAGGGCGACGCCTACACCGGAGACGGACCCGCGGTGAACTCCGGGTTCCTGGACGGCATGGCGATCGACGACGCCAAGAAGACGATCATCGGCTGGCTGGAGGAGAACGGCCACGGCCACGGCACCGTCCAGTTCAAGCTGCGCGACTGGCTGTTCAGCCGGCAGCGCTACTGGGGCGAGCCGTTCCCGGTCGTCTACGACGAGACCGGCACCGCGATCCCGCTGCCCGAGTCGATGCTGCCGGTCGAGCTGCCGGACGTCGACGACTACTCGCCGCGCACGTTCGACCCGGAGGACGCGGACACCGAGCCGTCGCCGCCGCTGTCGCGCGCTACTGAGTGGACGACGGTCGAGCTGGACCTGGGCGACGGGGTGAAGACCTACCGCCGCGACACGAACACGATGCCCAACTGGGCGGGTTCGTGCTGGTACCAGCTGCGCTACGTCGACCCGGTGGAGACCGAGCGGTTCGTCAACCCGGAGAACGAGAAGTACTGGCTGGGCCCGCGCACGGCCGAGCACGGCCCGACCGACCCCGGCGGCGTCGACCTGTACATCGGCGGTGTCGAACACGCGGTGCTGCACCTGCTGTACTCGCGCTTCTGGCAGAAGGTCCTGTTCGACCTGGGCTACCTGTCCGGCGACGAGCCGTACCGCCGCCTGTTCAACCAGGGCTACATCCAGGCGTACGCCTACCGGGACGCCCGCGGCTCCCACGTGTTCGCGGACAAGGTCGTCGAGAAGGACGGCAAGTTCTTCTACGAGGGCGAAGAAGTCACCCGTGAGTACGGAAAGATGGGCAAGAGCCTGAAGAACGTCGTCACGCCGGACGAGATGTGCGAGAAGTACGGCGCCGACACCTTCCGGTTCTACGAGATGTCCATGGGCCCGATGGACGTGTCCCGTCCGTGGGCGACCAAGGACGTCGTTGGCGCGCAACGGTTCCTGCAGCGTCTGTGGCGCAACCTGGTCGACGAGACCGACGGCTCGCTGCGCGTCACGGACGAGGAGCCGTCCGTCGAGGCCCTGCGGTTGCTGCACAAGACGATCGCCGGCGTCCACGACGACTACGCGAACCTGCGCTACAACACGGCGGGCGCGAAGCTGATCGAGCTGAACAACTTCGTCACCAAGCACTACGCCGCCGGCACGCCCCGCGCGCTGGCAGAGCCCCTGGTGCTGATGCTGGCTCCGCAGGCCCCGCACGTGGCCGAGGAGCTGTGGGCGAAGCTGGGCCGCGCCGACTCGCTGGCGCACGGCCCGTTCCCCGAGGCGGACGAGCAGTACCTGGTCGAGGACACGGTCGAGTACCCGATCCAGGTCAACGGCAAGGTCCGTTCGCGGGTCGTGGTCTCGGCTTCTGTCTCGCAGGACGAGATCAAGGCCGCGGCGCTGGCCGAGGAGAAGATCGCCGAGCTGGTCGCCGGTGGCGAGCCGCGCAAGGTGATCGTCGTGCCCGGCCGTCTGGTGAACGTCGTTCTGTAGTTCGTTCTGTAGTTCGTGCGGGCTGGCGCTGTCTCACGGCAGCGCCAGCTCCCTCGGCACCTGCTCGACGTCGAGTGACGGGTCGGCTGCGCATGTCGCCCGCAACGCTCCGATGAGCTCGCCGAGCGCGCGTTGGTGCGCCTTGATCGCGAGTTGTCCACAGGCTTCAGGCTTCTGGACCTGCGGTTATCCGGATCCGAGTAGCCTGTGGACAACGCCGGAACCAAATCGGGGGTTCGCGCGTTGCGTCACAAGGAAAAGGCGCGGGGGTGGCGAGCGCCGATTGCGGTCCACCGGATCGACGTGCGCGACCCGGCCGAGGTGCTGATGACCGGGCTCGCCGACAGCGCCTTCGACGTCAGCTGACCTGGTCTTCCTGGAAGCCGATGTCGGTGAGCATCTGGTCGAGCATGCTGTCGAACATCGGCTCCGGGTTGCTCACCGCGAACGGGAACCTCCCGAACACCTCCAGCGCCACGTGCCCGTACAGCCGCACCCACGACTGCACGACGTGGTAGATCTTGCCCAGGTTGAGGATGTCCTCGCCGATCTGGACGCCGTGCACCGACACCGCGTCCACCAGGACCTGTTGGAACCTGACCAGGTCCTCGTGCAGCACCTCGGGCACCTCGTCGTCCGCATGGGTGGCGACCAGGTTCGAGGCGATCAGCTGCCCGGCCAGCTGCAGGAACACCGAGCCGAACTGATCAGCGCCCAGTGGGTCCCTGGGTGAGGCGAAGACCAGGGCGAACTCCTGGGGATGAGCCAGCGCCCAGCGGCGGAAGGCTCGGCACACCGCCCTGACCTTGCAGCCCACGTGTCCCGTCTCCAGCGACAGGTCCGCGTAGAGGGCCGCCGCCATGTCGGCGCAGATGTCGTCGCAGAGCTGCCGCAATAGCGCGTCGTGGGAGTCGTAGTAGCGGTACAAGGCGGGCGCGGTGATGCCCAGCTCGCGTGCGATCGCACGCAGGGTCACTGCGTCGCGGCCGCGTTCCACCAAAAGGGCGCGGGCCGCCTGCCGAATCTCACGCTCGGTTTCTGCGCGGAGTCGTTCTCGGCGAGTGGCCTCGGTCATATGTCACTCCATCGGGTTGTAGACCCCGTCCACGGCCCCGTACGGTTTCAGTGAACGGTGTTTACAAGAGTTCACGGTATTTACAGCACGGTAACCCAGGAGGCCGTCGTCGATGTTCGCGAAGTGGGGATCTATCGCATATCGCCGCCGGTGGGTGGTGTTGATCGCGACCGTACTGCTCGCCGTGCTCGGCGGCGTGTGGGGACTGGGCGTGTTCGACAAGCTCAGCCAGGGTGGTTACGAGGCTCCTTCCAGCGAGGCGGCGCGGGCCGACAAGGTAGCTGAGGAGGCGTTCGGGCGGCAGAACGGTGATGTGATCGTCATTTACCGCGGCGATTTCGCCAACCCGCTCGAGCTCAAGAAGATCGCGGACCACATCAGCGGTTTCCCCCGCCACGACGTGCTCAAGGCCACCGGGCCGGTGCCGTCGGACGACAAGCAGCAGGCGCTGGTCGCCATCACGCTGACGAGCGGTGACTCGAACGAGCAGATCAAGCAGTTCGAGGACATTCAGAAGCAGCTGAACGTCGACGGCTTCACCCAGCAGGTCGGTGGGCTCGTGCCCACCCAGAAGGCAATCAACGACATGTCGCAGGAAGACCTCACGCGCGCGGAGATGTTCTCGCTGCCGCTGGTCCTGCTGCTGCTTGTGATCATCTTCGGCGGTCTCGTGGCCGCAAGTCTCCCCGTCGTCGTCGGCGGGCTCGCGATCATGGGCGCGCTCGGCGTGCTGCACGGCATCGCGACCTTCACCGAGGTCAACTCGTTCGCGGTCAACGTCGCGTCGTTGCTCGGCCTGGGCATGGCGATCGACTACGGCCTGTTCATGGTCGGCCGGTTCCGCGAGGAGCTCGCGGCAGGCCGCACGACCGAGCAGGCAGTCGGCCGGACGGTCGCATCCGCCGGTCGCACCGTGATGTTCTCCGCGACGTTGCTGGTCATCGCACTCGCCGGGCTGCTGATCTTCCCGCACGGCTTCCTGAAGTCCCTCGCGTACGGCGGCATGTCGTCGGTCGCGATCGCCGCGCTGGTGTCGTTGACGCTGCTGCCCGCGTTGCTGGGCGTGCTCGGCCACCGGGTCGACAAGCTCGCCATGCCGTGGCGCAAGAAGGAGCCGAGCGAACGGGGCTGGCGCAGCCTGAGCGGCAAGGTCATGAAGCGGCCGCTGCTGTTCGCGATCCCGTTGATCGCCGTCCTCGGGGCACTGGGCGCGCCGTTCCTCAACGTCCAGTTCGGCCAGGTCACCGAGAAGGTCCTGCCCGAGGGCAACGCCGTGCGCGTCGCCACCGAGAACATCAACCAGAACTTCTCCGCGCTCTCCAACACCGGCCTCAAGATCGTCATCAAGGGCGGCGACCAAACAGCCACGCAGCAGTACCTCGACAAGGTCAAGGACGTCACCGGCATCGGCGAGGTCCGGCCGATGGGCTCGGACAAGGGCGTCACGGCCGCGGCCGCCGGGCTGGAGCACGACGCGCTGAGCAGCGAGTCGAAGCAGGCGCTCAAGGACGTTCGCGCAATCACACCGCCGCCGAACTCCGAAGTCCTGGTCGGCGGCAACACCGCCATCGTCACCGACTCGCTCGACGCCATCGCCAAGGGCCTGCCGTTGATGATCGGGCTGCTGGTCGGCGCGACGCTGATCCTGATGTTCCTGGCGTTCGGCTCGGTCGTGTTGCCGATCAAGGCGGTCGTGATGAGCGCGCTGTCGCTGTCCGCCACGTTCGGCGTGCTGGTCTGGATCTTCCAGGAGGGCCACGGCGCTGACCTGCTCGGCGTCACGCCAGGGCCGCTGGAGTCCGGCATCGTGGTGCTGATGGCCGCGATCGTGTTCGGCCTGTCGACGGACTACGAGGTCTTCCTGCTCAGCAGGATGGTCGAGGCGCGCGGTCACGGCGCGACGACCGAGGAGGCGGTGAGCACCGGCCTGGCCAAGACCGGCCGGGTGATCACCTCGGCTGCACTGCTGCTGATCGTCGTCACCGGCGCGTTCGCGTTCTCGCAGGTCGCGATGATGCGGTTCGTCGGCGTCGGCATGATCCTCGCGCTGGCGCTCGACGCCACGGTGGTCCGGATGCTGCTCGTGCCGGCCGTGCTCAAGCTCCTCGGCAACGCTGCCTGGTGGTCACCGGGTCCGTTGAAGCGGATTCAGGAACGTCTCGCGCTTCACGACGAGCCGGTGGACGACTTCGACGACTGGGACGACGAGATCCGCGAGCCGGTCGCCGTCGGCTGACCGGGAGGGAAGGCGATCATGGCCGCGTCGAACTGGCGCGGCCCCGTCGTCTCCTGCAGCTCGTCCGGCTTCATCCGGTACGTGGCCAGCACCGCGTTCGAGCTGTCCAGGACGGTCGTCGTCGGGCCGGTCGCGAGGAACACCCTCGGGTCACCCGGCGCGATGGCGACCCCCGGAGTGTCGATCGGCAGGCGTTCGCGCACTGTCATGGTCGCCGTGTCGATGACCGCGACCGAGCCCTCCTTCGGCAGCGCCAGGTAGACCGTGGCGCCGTCCGGGGTGACGGCGACGCTGCCCGCTCCCCTGCCGACGCTCATCGAGCCGACGACCTGGTTCGTGGTCGTGTCGATCACGGTCAGCGTGCCCGGCGTCTGCTCGCCCAGCCGCATGCCGCTCACGTAGAGGCGCTTGCCGTCCGGGGAGATCGCCAGGTACTGCGGCAGCCCGCCGACCTGCACGGTCGAGGTCTGGAACGCCGTCGCGGTGTCGACCAGGCCGACGGTGCCGTCCTGCGCGTTGGCCACGTACAAGATCTGGTTGTTCGGGTGCACGGCGAGGCCCTGCGGCTGGCCCGGCACCTTGACCGCGGCGACCAGGCGGAAGGTCTCCGGGTCCACCACCGCCACGCTGCCGGCGGCCGACACGTAGAGACGCCTGCCGTCCGGGCGCATCACCGCCTGCGAGAGCTGGACCTGCGTGAAGAGCCGGTCGATGACCGCGCCGGTGTTCGGGTCGACCTCGGTGATCGCGCCGGTCCAGCCGTTGACGACGTAGAGGCGCTGACCGTCCGGCGACACGGCGACACCCGTCGCGCGACCCGCTGTGTCAGCGTGCGCGAGTACGGTGCCGCTTCTGGTGTCGACGACCTGGACGAGCCCGGTTCTGCCGACCACGTAGGCGCGCGGGGCTGCCGCTGCGGAAGTGGTCGTGAAGTCGTGCCGTTGCTCGACACCCATCGCCGCGAAGGCCGCTGAGAGCGCTAGAACCGCGGCCACGAGGCGTGGCTTTGCCATACGCCCGATGGGACCACTTCCGGGTGCTTTCGATCTACTTCCGTCACTCTTCAGAGGGAAATCTTTGCCTGGTTGTAGTACGACCGTCGCCCGCGACGGCGGTGCGGGCGACGGTCGCACCTAGTAAGACGGCGGAGCTACTGGTTTGGATTCATATGAATCCGGATTGTTCGCAGACGCCACCAGTTTGGCGTAACGGGTGCCGGCGGTCAGGAGCACCAGGCCGGCGCCGAGGAACGCGAGTACGCGCGCGATCCCGTCGAGCGCCGAGAGGTCGAACAGCACCAGCTTGACCACCGCGGCGCCGACCAGGATCAGGCCACAGATCCGCAGCGCCTTGTTGTTGATCCCCTTGACCAGCAAGAACAATGCGGCGACGGTCCACGACACGGTGACGACCGAGTGTCCGAACAGGAACCCGCTCTCGTCCGGCGACACCAGCAGCGCGGCGCACAGCACCGCACCCGCCGCGCCGTAGAGCAGCACGAGCCCGGAGATGATCCACGGGAACGGGTGCCTGGCCGGCTCGCGCAGCACCTGCATCTTCAGCGCGGCCCACGGCGCGACCGCCGCGTAGATGCCCAGCACGAGTGCCGTGACCAGTCCGGCGGCGTAGTCGCCCTGGGTGACGGTGAGGTAGCGGGGTTCCTCGGCCAGCCACGTGAGCGGCACGGCCTGAACGACCGTCATCAGGAACCCGACGGCACCGAACACGATCGACCCGACCAGCGCGCTCTTCTTGTTCAGCCGCGCCGCGAGGAACGCCAGCAGCACCGCCTCGGCCAGCACGATCGCCGTCCGCACGTTGCCGTCGAGAGCGATCACCGTCGTCTGGAACAGCGCGAGCATGCCCGTCGCGCCGGCCGCCGTCGTGAACGCGCGCGGCAGGTCAGGGACCATCCAGATCGCCAGCAGCACCGCGGCGACGGCGCCGGCGAGGATCGAGTTGGCCGGGTCGTGCAGCAGCGTGGTCGCGAACATCGCGGGCAACGCCGAGCCCGCGATCAGCGCGATCGCGACGACGTCGTCCGGACGCTTCCGGATCGTCAGCAGGGCGACCACCATGCCGACGACGGTCGTGGCACCGGCGACTGCGACGACGGTCCACTCGAAGTCGGCCGGGATGGCCCGGGCGGTCGCGAGCAGCGAGGCGATGATCGGCGGGAAGCCGCCGGCGATCGCGAGACCCGGCCAGTTGCGCTGGATCTGGACCGGCGTGCTGGCCATCTTGAGGACCAGCAGGAAGCCGACCAGGAGCACCGTGAAGCCGTCGGTCAATATCGGCGAGCAGATGGCACACGCTGCGACAACGCCGACCGCGAGCGTTTGCGACTCCCACCGCAACGCGAGCACGACACCGGCCGCCGCGACACCGAGCCCGACGACGAGACCGACGCCAGGAGGCAGGTACTCGTACAGGCTCGTGGCGGCGATGACGTCGAGGTAGAGGCCTGCGAAACCGGTGGCCGCCAAAGCGAACGCCCCGGTGCGGCCGGCCGGGTTGCGGTGCAGCCACATGCCGATGCCGACCAACGCGCCGCTGAACACCGCACCACCGATGACGCGCGGCATCGGGCCGAGCCACCCGCGCTGGATGGCGAGGATCAGCAGCAGCACGAAGCCGAGCACGGTGATCGCGCCACCGACCCACGCCAGCAGCTTCGACCCGGCGCCGTCCTTGCCGAGCTTCTCGAACAGCGTCTCGCGCGGCTGCGGAGGCGCCCACGGCTGCTGCGCCTGCGGCCACTGCGCCTGGGGTGGCGGCTGCTGCGGCCACGGCTGCTGCGGCCCGGCTCCAGGAGTACGCGGGGAGCTTTCGTACTCCTGGAGAGGACGCGGGGGCCCCGCGTGCGGCTGAGCCCAAGGGCTCGGCGGTGGTTCGGGTGCCGCGACAGGAGGAGCCACGACCGGCTCCGGGGTGGGCGGTGCCGCGGTCGCGACCGAAGCGGAGTGCTCCCGCATCTCCGAGCTGATCATCGTCAGCCGCTGCCCGATGGCCGCGAGCTCCAGCGCGAGGCGCTGCTCGTACCCGAGGCGATCCTGTCCGTCCATGTGATCAGAGTGAGGCAGACCACGCCCAGTGACATCCGTACACCTACTCATCCAGCTTGACTACATAGGTGTGTAATCGATTAACTTCTGCGCCGTGACGACCATGAAGGACGTCGCGCTGCACGCCGGCGTCTCCACGGCCACCGTGTCGCGCGTGCTCAACGGCCACGCCGCACCGACGCCCGAGACCCGTGAGCGCGTGCTCGCCGCGATCGAGGAGCTCGGCTACCGGCCCAACGCCCTGGCGCGATCCCTCAGGACCACCAGCACCCAGACCCTCGGTCTGGTCATCAGCGACCTGCTGAACCCGTTCTTCGCCGAGATCGCCCGAGCGGTCGAGGACGAAGCCCGGTCACACGGCTACTGCGTCGTGATCGGGAACGCCGACGAGAGCGCCGAGCAGGAGGCCACGTACGTGCGCACCCTGCTCGACCGCCGGGTGGACGGCCTCCTGCTGTGCCCCGCGACCGACGACCCGAGCCTGGTTCGCGAAGTGAGCGCAGGCGGCGTACCGCTCGTCCTGCTCGACCGGACGGTCAGGGGCGCCACATGCCCCGTCGTCCGCGCCGACGGCAGCGAGGCATTGACCGCGCTCGCCCGGCGGCTCGTCGGCGCCGGCCACTCTCGCATCGGTGTGATCGCGGGACCGCCGGACACCTCCACTGGAAGAGAACGAACCGACGTGCTGACCGGCGCGCTCGGTGGCGTCGCGCGCGTTGTGCACGGCGACTTCCGGCAGGAGAGCGGCAGCCAGGCCGCCGCGAAGCTGATCGACGACGGAGTCACCGCGCTCGTCGTGATGGACAACCTGATGGGCCTCGGCGCGCTGGGCGAGATCAGGGCTCGCGGCCTGCAGATTCCGCACGACATCGCGTTCGCGGTGTTCGACGACCAGCCGTGGTTCCCGCTGCTCGACCCGCCGATCACGGTCATCGCGCAGCCGACCGTGGAGATGGGCCGGGCCGCCGCGCGCAGCCTGCTCGCCCTGATCAACGGCCAGCAGCCCGACGACGTCCGCCTCACCGCGAAGCTCGTCCTGCGCGGTTCGTGCGGGGAGGCCGAGCTGTGAAGACGCTCATCACCGCTCGTGGGATCACCAAGCACTTCGGGGCCACCAAGGCGTTGGACGGCGTCGACCTCGACATCAACGCGGGTGAGGTCCACGTCCTGCTCGGCGAGAACGGCGCGGGCAAGTCCACGCTGGTCAAGGTCCTCGCGGGCATCCACAGCCACGACGCGGGCACGATCGAGGGCAACGCCAGCCTCGCCGTGATCCACCAGGAGCTCGCGCTCGTCCCGGAACTGTCCGTCGCGGAGAACCTGTTCCTGAACCGGCTTCCGCGCAAGTACGGGTTCGTCGACCGCGCGGAGATGCGCCGCCGCGCCCCCGAGCTCCTCGACCGGGTCGGGCTCAACGTCGACCCGAACGCCAAGGTCAAAGACCTCGGCATCGCCCAGCAGCAGATGATCGAGATCGCCCGCGCGCTCGACAAGAACGCCGGCGTGCTGATCCTCGACGAGCCGACCGCGGTGCTCACCGACACCGAGACCGACCGGTTGCTGCAGATCATGGCTCAGCTGCGCCGCAACGGCGTCGGCCTGGTCTTCATCACCCACCACCTCGACGAGATCCAGCGCATCGCCGACCGGATCACGGTCCTCCGCGACGGCAGATCAGTCGGCGTCCTCGGACCGCGCGCCACCACCCAGCACATGATCGAGCTGATGGTCGGCCGTCCGATCGAGGAGCAGTACCCGCGCGCACAGCAGCGACCCGGCCGGCCACTCCTGCGGATCTCGAACATGACCAGGCGCGGCGTGTTCCGCGACGTCAACATCGAGGTCCACGCGGGCGAGGTCGTCGGTATCGCGGGTCTCGTCGGTGCGGGACGAACGGAAGTCGCCCGCGCCGCGTTCGGGGTGGACGGCTACGACCACGGCACGGTCGAGGTCGACGGGAAACCGTTGCCGCGCGGGAACGTCCAGGCCGCCATCAAGGCAGGACTGGGACTCGTGCCGGAAGACCGCAAGGGCCAGGGCCTGGTGCTGACCGCGACCGTCGGCGAGAACCTGGAGCTGGCCACGCTGGCGAACCGCGACCGCAGGCGCCTGCACGACATCGCGGGCAAGCTCCGGATCAAGGGCCGCGTCGAGCAGCCAGTGAAGGAGCTCTCCGGCGGCAACCAGCAGAAGGTCGTCATCGGCAAGTGGCTGCTGGCCGACCCGAAGGTGCTGATCCTCGACGAGCCCACGCGCGGCGTCGACGTCGGCGCCAAGGTCGAGATCTACGAGCTGATCAACCGGATGACCGCACAGGGCCGGGCCGTGCTGCTCGTGTCCAGCGACCTGCCCGAGGTGATCGGGATGAGCGACCGCGTCGTCGTGATGGCACACGGCCGGGTGGCCGGTGAGCTGCCCAAGGGCGCGACCCAAGACCAGGTGATGGCACTCGCCGTGCAGGAGATCTCAGCGTGAGCACGATCAGCATTCGCAAGTACACCAGTGAGAACGGGGCGCTGGTGGGGCTCGTCCTGCTCGCTCTGGTGATCACGGTCATGCAGCCGGCGTTCATCTCCGTGCAGAACCTGCTCAACGTCGGTGTCCAGGCCACGGTCATCGCGATCATGGCGTTCGGCATGACGTTCGTGGTCGTCGCGGGTGGCATCGACCTGTCGGTGGGCAGCGTCGCCGCGCTGGCCGCCGTGGTCGGCGCGCTCACCGCCGGCCCGATCGGCCTCGTCGTCGGCGCGCTCTGCGGTCTCGTCAACGGTGCGCTGATCAGCTACGGGAAGCTGCCACCGTTCATCGCGACGCTGTCCATGCTGAGCATCGCGCGCGGTCTCTCGGTGGTCGTCGCCGACGGTCAGCCGCACGAGACCGACGCCGTGGTGACGTTCCTCGGCTCGAACCTCGCACCCAGCTTGCCGTTGCCGCTGCTGCTGATGCTGGCGTTCTTCGGCATCACCGCCCTGATCCTCACCCGCACCAACCTCGGCCGCCGCATGTACGCGATCGGCGGCAACGAGGAAGCCGCGAAGCTCAGCGGCATCGACGTGCGCAAGAACAAGCTCTGGATCTACGCGCTGTCCGGCCTGTTCGCCGCCGCCGCGGGCCTCGTGCTCGCGGGACGGCTCGGGTCCGCCGGTCCGCAGGCAGCGGTCGGCTACGAGCTCGACGCCATCGCCGCGGTCGTCATCGGCGGTGCGTCGTTGTCCGGTGGCGTCGGTCGGGCCACCGGGACGTTGGTCGGAGCACTCGTGCTCGCCGTCCTGCGCAACGGTCTCAACCTGCTGCAGGTGCCGCCGTTCTGGCAGGCCGTCGTCATCGGCGTGGTGATCGCTCTCGCCGCGCTGCTCGACTCACTTCGCCGTCGCTGAGAAAACCCGCAACAGGTAAGGAAAACACCAATGAAGGTGACCCGACGGATCGCGCTGACGCTCGGTGCCGCAGCTCTGCTGGCGACCGGGTGCAGCGGTACAGGGGCGTCCGGAGGAAGCAGCATCACGATCGGCCTCGCGGTGTCCACTTTGAACAACCCGTTCTTCGTGCAGCTGCAGCAGGGCGCGCAGGAGATGGCGAACCAGCTCGGCGCCAAGCTGACCGTGGTCGACGCGCAGAACGACGCGACGAACCAGGTCAACCAGGTGCAGACGTTGGTGACCCAGGGCGTCAAGGCGATCATCATCAACCCGGTCGACTCCAAGCAGTCCGCACCCGCCGCGAAGGCCGCCGAGATGGCGAACATCCCGCTGATCTCGGTGGACCGCGCGGTCGACGGCAAGGTCGCCGCCGAGGTCGCCTCGAACAACGTCTCGGGCGGCAGCCTCGCGGCCATCGAGCTCGGCCGCGCCACGTCCGGCGAGGTCGCGCACCTCAAGGGCATTCCGGGCGCGTCGGCGTCGCGTGACCGCGGGCAGGGCTTCGAGCAGGGCCTGAACAGCGGCAACATCAAGGTCGCCGCCACCGCCGTCGCGGACTTCGACCGCGCCAAGGGCCTCAACGAGACCACGAACCTTCTGCAGGGCCACCCCGGCATCAAGGGCATCTTCGCCGAGAACGACGAGATGGCGCTCGGTGCGATCAAGGCTTTGGGTGCCCGTGCGGGCAAGGACGTCATGGTCGTCGGCTTCGACGGCACGCCGGACGGCCTGAAGGCGATCCAGGACGGCACCATGGTCGCGACGATCGCGCAGCAGCCGAAGCTGCTCGGCTCGAAGTCCGTCGAGCAGGCCGTCAAGGCCGCGAAGGGCGAGGCCGTTCAGCAGGTCGTGGACGTCGAGGTGAAGGTCATCACGAAGCAGAACGTGGCAGAGTTCAACAAGTGACGAAGCCTCTGCTCGTGCTCGGGTCCGCCAACGCCGACCTCGTGGTCGAGGTCGGCAGGCGGCCCGGTGGCGGTGAGACCGTGCTCGGCGGCGACACCGTCGTGCTGCCCGGTGGCAAGGGTGCGAACACGGCCGTGGCCGCTGCACGCGTCGGTGCTTCCGTGGCACTCGTCGGCGCTCTTGGTGGTGACGGGTACGGCTCGCTGCTGCGTTCTTCTCTTGAAGATTCGGGAGTCGACACCGCGCTGGTGAAGACGTCCGAGCGGCCCACCGGAATCGCTTACATCACCGTGACTCCGGACGGCGAGAACTCGATCGTCGTCTCCCCCGGTGCCAACGCCGACGTCGCCGAGTCCGATGTGGACGCTCTGTCGTTCGACGGCGTGCAGGTGCTGACGTGCTCGCTGGAAGTGCCGCTGCGGACGGTGATCCACGCGATCGACGTCGCGGCGAAGGCCGGCGTGCAGACGGTGCTGAACCTGTCGCCGGTCGCCGAACTGCCCACGGAGACGCTCAAGCAGCTCACCACGCTGATCGTGAACGAGCACGAGGCCGCGCAGCTCGCGTCGGACTGGCGGCACCTGCTCCGGCTCGGCCCGAAAACCGCGATCGTGACGCTCGGCGAACGCGGGGTGGCCGTGGTGCTTCCCGCCGGGGTCAAGGAGATTCCGGGGATCAAAGTCGACAAGGTCGTCGACACGACCGGTGCCGGTGACGCGTTCGCCGGTGCCTTCTCCGCGCGCCTCGCCGAGGGCGACCGGGTCGTCGTCGCCGCCGAGTACGCCGTGAAGGTCGCCGCGCTGTCCGTCACGAAGGCGGGCGCGCAGCCGTCCTACCCGACCGCGGCCGAGGTCAGCTCACCAGCGGCGGGATGACCTTGACCGGGTCGCCCGACCCGGTGAAGTCGAAGACGGCGAGCTCCTCCTGGTTGCCCAGCTTGGCTTCCAGCCTGCGGAGCTTGCCGTCCTGGTCGAGCCAGTAGCGCAGCCGCGCGTCCGCCTTGTCCTTCTTGGGCCCCTCGAAGATGTCGACAGCCGTGTCGCCGATCTTGTCCGAACGCAGCCAGCGCGCCGAGCTCTGCAACAGCAGCTGGGCGTTCTCCGGCCGGTCGGAACCGAGGTTGACCAGCAGCCGCAGTGCGCCGTCCAGTTCCGAACCGCGTTCCCGCAGCTCGCGGACCTGCCAGTCGACCACCGGAATCGGGTCGATCGGTTTGGTGGACGGGTTGATCGCGAACGCCATCCGGCCGAGGTTCCACTGCACCAGCCCCTTGGAGAACTGGTCGTCCCGGCCGTCCGTGCGCATGCCCGCGTAGCCGAGGTGGTTCACGAAGTCGACCCGGCCGTCCAGCACGAGCTTGCCGCCGGGCGACGGCACGGACGCGGTGAACGCGCTGGTCCCGGTCGTGTAGTTGGAGAACCGGACGAGCGCCAGGCGTTCTGCCTCGGGGATCGAGAGCGGCCGCGGATCTGGCGTGGAACTGCAGGCCGACAGCACCAGCAACAACGCGAGGGCCTTCTTCACGACCGCACCGCCGCGCGGTCGGAGAACAGGTCCTCGGTCGGCACCCCGTACTTCTCGACGTTCGGTGCCTTGTCCGGCAACGGGTCCTTCGGCATCTCCGGCTGCAGCGGAGGAGCCGCGACCTGGTTGAACGGGATTCCGCGCGGCGCGGACGGTTTCGGCAACGGGTCGCCGACGCCGTCGTAGCAGCGTTCGCGGGCGAAGCAGTTGTTCCGGCCGGGCGCGCGTTTCGAGGCCGCGTACAGCACGTCCTGGCCGTTGTGGTTGATCACGTTGCCGTCGAAGAGGTTGTCCAGCGGTGCCATGTCCTCGCTGGAACCCAGCGCGACACCGGTGCCGGGATTGCCGGTGATCAGGTTGCGGGACACCAGGTTCCGCGTGCCGCCCGCGATGCCGAGCCCCAGGCCGAACGCGCCGTCGGCCTGCGCCGGGGAGAGCGCCTCGGCGTTGTCCGACACGAGGTTGCCGGTGAACGTGGCGTCCTCCTGCGGCACGAACGCCTCCTGGTAGTCGGAGTTCGAGGTCATGCCGACGCGGTTGCCGCTGAACCTGTTGCCCAGCACGTACATCTGGCCGGACGCGTTCGTACCCTCGTAACCGACGGCGTTGCGCTCGGCGACGTTGCCGCGCACCACGATGTCGCACGGCTTGCACTGGCCGACGTAGAAGCCGGAGTCCGCGCTGCCGCTCGCGTAGCTCTGCTCGATCACGCCGTGCTGGGCGTCGAACGCGTAGATGCCGTACAGCGCGTTGTTGCTCGCCGTCACGTACGAGACGCGGAAGCCCTGCACCGGCGGGAACTTCTGCGGGTCGAGCTTCGTGTAGCCGTTGCTGCCGCGGCCCATCCCGCCGTTCTCGCTCAGCCCGGTGACCAGGACGCCGTTCAGCGTGTGGTTGCGGACGGTCAGGTTCTGCACCGACACGTCCGGCGCGGTGACCACGATCCCGTTGGCGCGCTTGACCTCGCCGTCGATGATCACGCTGCCGCGCTGGGTGCCCCTGATCGTCAGGCCCTTGGTCCTGACCTGCACGGACTCCTTGTAGACGCCGGGCGACACGACGATGGTCGCGCCCTCCTGCGCCGCGTCCACGGCCGCCTGGATGGTGCCCAGTTGCGCCGGGACGGCGATCTCGCCGCCGAGTTTCGGTGACGCCGCCGACGAGCAACCGGCGACCAGAAACAGTGCTGTCAGTGTGTACGGAGCGCGCACAGCCGGTCACCGTACTGCGCCGTTCGGCCTACTGTCACACTGCCCCTGTGGGCCAACTCTCACGCCGCCGTCTGCTGTACGGCGCTGCTGCTCTTGGGCTACTCGGCGCATGCGGCTCGCCTGGACGCCAGCCCGGCGTCGTCACGCCGCCGCAGCTACATGCTGACATCTCCGTGTGGGACGCGACGGCTCCCCCGTCTGCGCAGGTCAGCTCGTCGGTCACGGTGACGTGGGGGCACGGGATCTCCGGGCTGCCGGAGTTCCCCGGCGACGCGGTCCGGCCGCAGGAGCTGGGCGGGAAGCTGTTCCTGCAGATCTGCGGGGACGATGCCGACGCGGTGAGCGACGCGGCTTCGCGGCTGCGGCCCGATGGTCAGTTGCGGTGGCGTGAGCAGGGTTTTTGCAACTCGGATCGCACGAACGGGTTGGGTTTCAAAGACGGCATCGTCGTGCCGAAGACCGCTCAGGAGTTCGAGCAGGAGGTCTGGCTGCCGGACGGGTCGACGATCGCGGTCGTGCGCCGGATCAAGCTCGACTTCGCGGGCTTCAAGGCGTTGTCCGTCGCTGACCAGGAACGGGTGTTCGGGCGGCGGAAGCACGACGCCGTGCCGTTGTCCGGTGGCGACGAGGTCGATTTGTCGGCAAAGACCCCGGACGGCGAGTACGTGATCCCGGCCGACGCGCACGTCCGGCGCGCGCATCCGCTGCTGGCGGGGGCGGGTCTGATGCTGCGCCGCTCCTACAACTTCGCCGACGGCCTGCTCTTCATCTCGTACCAGCGCGAACTGAAGACGTTTGTGAACACGATGTATCGGATGGTCGATGGAGACGCACTTCTGCGTTACGCCACGACGACCGCCTCCGCCGCTTTCCGCGTTCCGCCGCTGGATTAGTCACACTGAGCTGTCCTCGGTTCCCGGTGGAAGGGTATGGTCTAGACCATGTCGAGCGCGCGGCTGAGCGGTGTCGGTGTCAGCAGTGGCCGGGCTTCTGGCCCCGTGGTCAGGGTCGCGGAAGCCCTCCCGGAACCTCCGCTGGGGCCGCGACCTGCGGATACAAAAGAAGAAGCCTCTCGGATTCGCCCGGCTACCGAGGTCGTCGCGCAGCGCCTGATGGAGCGCGCGAAGTCCGTCGAGGGCGAGGCTCGCGCGGTGCTGGAGACGACGGCGGCGATGGCGGGCGACCCGTCGCTCATCAAGTCGGCCGAGAAACTGGTCGTCGACGAGGCTCTTCCCGCCGCCCGCGCGGTGCACCAGGCCGCCGCGAAGTTCATCTCCGCACTGCAGGCCGCCGGTGGCTACATGGCCGAACGGGCCCGCGACGTCCAGGACGTCCGCGACCGGGTGGTGGCCGAGCTGCTGGGCCTGCCCGCTCCAGGCGTACCGGACCTGGCTTCGCCGTCCGTGCTGGTGGCGCGTGATCTCGCGCCCGCGGACACGGCTGGTCTCGACCCGTCGAAGGTCCTCGCGCTGGTCACCGAGGAGGGCGGCCCCACCTCGCACACCGCGATTCTCGCGCGGTCGCTGGGCATTCCGGCCGTCGTCGCGTGCCGTGGCGTGCTGGCGCTGGACGTTCCTGCTCTTGAAGTCGACGGCGACACCGGGCACGTGCGTGAGTCGGACGGCAAGGTCCGTGCGTCCGGCACCGGCAAGAAGGCCACCTGGAACGGCGTCGGTGTGCTGAAGGACGGCCACCGCGTGAAGGTCCTCGGCAACGTCGGGTCCCCCGCGGACGCCGCTGCCGCTGCCGCCGCCGGTGCGGAGGGCGTCGGCCTCTTCCGCACGGAGTTCTGCTTCCTCGACGCGGCGGAGGAGCCGAGTGTTGCTGAGCAGACTGCTGCCTATGAGGCTGTGCTGGCGCCGTTTAAGGGCAAGCCGGTTGTGGTGCGCACCCTCGACGCGGGCGCGGACAAGCCGCTGGCGTTTCTGAGCCCGGACCCCGAGCCCAACCCGGCTCTCGGTGTCCGCGGCCTGCGCGTGGCCTTCGACCGCCCTGAGGTGCTCGACCGCCAGCTTGAGGCCATCGCCGCCGCGGCTGCCTCCTCCGGTGCCGACGTCTCGGTCATGGCCCCGATGGTCGCCACTGCTGCGGAGGCTTCGTGGTTCGTGGCGCGTGCTCGCCAGGCGGGGATCCAGCGGGCCGGCGTGATGGTCGAGGTTCCGTCGGCCGCGTTGTCGGCGCGCGAGATCCTGCAGGTCGTCGACTTCATCTCCATCGGCACCAACGACCTTGCCCAGTACGTCTTCGCGGCCGACCGCCAGCTCGGTGGCGTGGCCGCGCTGAACGACCCGTGGCAGCCGGCGTTGCTGCGCCTTATCGCCCAGGTCGGCGAGGCGGCGACCGCGGCCGGCAAGCCGATCGGTGTGTGTGGTGAGGCGGCGGCCGACCCGTTGCTCGCGTGCGTGCTCATCGGCATGGGAGTCACGTCGTTGTCGATGAACCACACGGCTCTCGCGGATGTCGGCGCGAAGCTCGCCACGTCCAGCATGGACATCTGCCAGCTCGCGGCTCGTGGCGCACTGGCGGCTCCCGACCCGGCGACCGCGAAGCTCGCCGCTAGGGCACCGCACTAGTCCGCAGCTCGTCGAGGACCGCCCGGATCAACGGGTGGTCCTCGGAGCCTCTGCGCACTGCCGCCACGACTCGTCGCAGCGGCACGACTCCTTTGACCGGCACTCCGCGCACGGCGTTGCGCGGTGCCAGTGCCACCCCAGCACCCGCCGCCACCAGCGCTTGGATCGCCCGGAAGTCGTCAGACGTGTGCTGGATCCGCGGCGCGAACCCGGCCTGCGCGCACGCCATCTCGACGACGTCTCGCAGCGGGTTGCCGGGCAGCGTCACGACCCAGTCCTCGTCGGCCAGCGCGGCGAGGTCAACCGGTCCGCTGCCGAGGGGGTGATCCGGTGGCAGCACCACGTCGAAAGGCTCGGTGTAGAGCGGGAACGACGTGAAGCGGTCGGTCGACCGGTGCTCCTCGGTGATCGCCACGTCGATCTCGCCGTCGAGCAGCAGCCGCACGCTCTCGTGGCCCTCCGCGTCCCGCACTGACAGCTCGATCGACCGTTCCCGCAACGCCTTGAGCGCGGGTGCGACGACCTGCGTGATCGCCGACGCGAACGCCGCCAGCGCGACCCGTCCGGAAGATCCCGCGGTGAGAGCGTCCAAAGTGGCCTGTGCGCGTTCCAGTTCCGCCGCGACGGCATGGGCGTGCGCGACGAGCAGCTCACCGGCGGGAGTGAGCGAGACCCGGCGTCCTTTTCGGAGCAACAACGGGTGGCCCGCTTCGGACTCCAGGGCAGCGAGCTGCTGCGACACCGCTGACGGCGTGAGGTGCAGCGCGGCCGCCGCGGCCGTCACCGTGCCGTGGTCAGCCAACGCGCGCAGCACGCGGAGCCGTCGTGGGTCGATCACCGCTCAATGATGGGGGATTCCACTTCCGCGTTCACGGGGACGTCCTGCGGCACGATCGGGTCGATGCTCACCTGTTCCAGCAGGAGGTACTCCTCCACCGAGATGGGCGAGTTCGCGGGCAGGCCGTGCTGCGCGGTGGTGATCATGTCCCGTCTGACCACCGGCATGCCGGTCTCCGGGTTGATCACCAGTTGCGTCTCGACCCCGGCGAACTGGAAGGTCGGCGGCGCGGGGATCGCCACGCCGATGCCCGCGCGGTCCTCACTCAGTCGGACCTCGCCGAGGAACCTGGCCCCGTCGAGGGTCTTGAGCAGCTCGAACACGGCCTGCCGCTGGTCGTGTCGCACGTTCGACGCCATCAGCTCCATCGCGAGCGACCCGATCCGGTAGGGGTCCTTGCCCACGATGGGCTCCAGCGTCTTCTTCAGCTCCCGCGCGTCCGCCGGCAGCGAGTCGAGCGAGTCGAGACGTGCCGCGCTGTGCAGGGACATCTGGAACCCGGCGACATCGGTCTTCTGCACGGCAGGCTTCATCGGCCCGATGCGCACCAGGTGCGTTCCGCCGACCTGGGGCACCGTCGCCGGCCTGCCCGCCGCCTCCCACGGGTCGGCGTCGCGTTGCAGCGAGAACGGCCGCACATCTCCGTCCTTCTGCACGACCGTGACCTGCTGGTTCGCCGACAGCCACCGGTCGGTCTTGGAGTCGATGAAGACGGCGTACGGGTTCGCGGGATCGCCGACGATCATCATCGACCACTGCCGCGTCAACGCGTGCCACCACCTCGCCGGCCCGCCGGGCTGCACGGGCGGGGTGGGTTTGGGCAGCAGCACGACCACGAGTCCGATCACCACCGCCGCCACCGCCAGGGGAGCGAACCGCTTGAACGACCGCGAGCGCGTCCGCCTCGTCGCGGTGATGCGCGCGAGGTCGCGCTCCATCCGTTCGGGATCGACCGCGGGCACCGGCGGCTTCAGCCGGGCTAGGTCCTTCAGGAGGTCTTCCATGACTCCCTCGCACGGTCGAAGTTCGCGAACGAGAGAGCAGCCTGCAACCGTCGTCGCGCCCGATGCAGCCGCACGAAGAACGTCGCCGTGGTGCACCCGAGCACCATCGCGGCCTCCGCAGCCGCCAGGCCGTGCCACGCGATCAGCGTGAGCACCTCCTGGTCAGCCTCGGACAGACTCGCCAGCGCCGCCCGCAGTTCGATCACCGCGAAGTCGTCGTCGGCCGCGACCTCGGTGAGCTCGTAGTGCGTCGTCTGCCGCCGGGCCGCGTGGACCAGGTTGCGGGCGATGCCGAGCAGCCACGGCAGGGCGTTCGACGGCATCTGGTCGAGCTTTCGCCACGCGATCGTGAAGGTCTCGCTGGTGATGTCTTCCGCTCGTTGCGCACCCGCGTGGCTCGCGGCATAGGCGAGCACCCGCGGGTAACACTCGCGGTAGACAGCCGAGAAGTCCTCCACGATCGCCCCCTCCCTCTTCACGAGGTAGTGCGCCGACCGCTCGGATTCTTACTGCGGTGTGACTGGGGTCACATCTTGGCACGTGCGGCGACGAACGCGTCGACCGCGCGGTTCACGTCCTCCGTGGTGTGCGCCGCCGACATCTGCGTGCGGATGCGGGCCTTGCCGTGCGGCACCACGGGGTAGGAGAAGCCGATCACGTAGATGCCCTGGTCCAGCAGCAGGTCGGCCAGCCGGGCCGCCTCGGCCGCGTCACCGATCATCACCGGGATGATCGGGTGCTCGCCGGGGAGCAGGTCGAAGCCCTCCTCGGTCATCCGGCGGCGGAACAGCTCGGTGTTGCTGCGCAGCTGGGTCAGCAGTTCGGAAGAGCTCGACAGCATGTCCAGCGTGGCGATCGCGGCTGCGGTGATCGACGGCGCGAGCGAGTTCGAGAACAGGTACGGGCGCGAGCGCTGGCGCAGCAGTTCGACGATCTCCTTCCGGCCGGACGTGTAGCCGCCGGACGCACCGCCGAGTGCCTTGCCGAGCGTGCCGGTGACGATGTCGACCCGGTCCTGCACGCCGAAGAGCTCCGGCGTGCCGCGGCCGGTCGGTCCGGTGAAGCCGACGGCGTGCGAGTCGTCGACCATGACCAGCGCGTTGTACCGCTCTGCCAGGTCGCAGATCTCGTCGAGCGGCGCGAGGTAGCCGTCCATCGAGAACACGCCGTCGGTCGCGATCATCCGGTAGCGCGCGTCGGCGGAGTCCTTGAGCTGGCGCTCCAGGTCGTCCATGTCGCGGTTCTTGTACCGGAAGCGCTTGGCCTTGGAGAGCCGGACACCGTCGATGATCGACGCGTGGTTGAGCTCGTCGGAGATGATCGCGTCCTCGGCGCCGAGCAGCGTCTCGAACAGACCGCCGTTCGCGTCGAAGCACGAGCTGTAGAGGATCGTGTCGTCGGTGCCGAGGAACTCGCTGAGCTTGCGCTCCAGTTCCTTGTGCGGTTCCTGGGTGCCGCAGATGAACCGCACGGACGCCATGCCGAAGCCCCAGTCGTCGAGAGCCTTCTTGGCGGCCTCGATCAGGCGCGGGTGGTCGGCGAGACCGAGGTAGTTGTTGGCGCAGAAGTTCAGGACCTCGTCACCCTGGCCGACCCGGACGGCGGCGTTCTGCGGGGTGCCGATCACGCGCTCGGACTTGTAGAGCCCGGCCTCCCTGATCTCCTCGATGGTCTTGAGGAGGTCGTTCTTCAGCTCGCCGTACATCAGGCTCCCGTCCAGTCGAGGATGACCTTGCCGCACTTGCCCTCGCGCGCGGTGGCGAAGGCCTCCGCGTGCTGCGTGAAGTCGTACCGGTGCGTGATGACCGGCGCGAGGTCGAGGCCGCGCTGCAGCAGCACGGTCATCGAGTACCAGGTCTCGAACATCTCGCGGCCGTAGATCCCCTTGAGGTGCAGCATCTTCAGCACGACGCTGCTCCAGTCGACCGGGAACTCCTCCGCCGGCAGCCCCAGCATCGCGATGCGCCCGCCGTGCGCCATGTTCGCGATCATGCTCTGCAGGGCGGACGGCTTGCCGGACATCTCCATGCCGACGTCGAAACCCTCGGCCATGCCCAGCTCGGCCTGCGCCTGCTCGATCGTCTTCTCGGCGACGTTCACCGCGAGGTCGACGCCGACCTTGCGGGCGAGGTCCAGCCGGTGCTCGGAGACGTCGGTGATCACGACGTTGCGCGCACCCGCGTGCTTGGCCACCGCGGCGGCCATGATGCCGATCGGCCCGGCGCCCGTGATGATCACGTCCTCGCCGATGACCGGGAAGCTCAACGCGGTGTGCACGGCGTTGCCGAACGGGTCGAAGATCGCGGCCACGTCCAGGTCGACGGGCGTCCGGTGCACCCACGCGTTCTGCTCGGGCAGCACCACGTACTTCGCGAACGCGCCGTTGGAGTGCACGCCGAGACCTCGCGTGTTGGCGCACAGATGCCTGCGCCCGGCCTTGCAGTTGCGGCAGGTCCCGCACACGAGGTGGCCCTCGCCGCTGACCAGGTCACCGATCTTCACGCCGGTGACGGACGCGCCGGTCTCGACGACCTCGCCGACGAACTCGTGCCCGAGCGTGAGCGGCGCCTTGATGTTCTGCGCGGCCCAGTCGTCCCACGAGTCGATGTGCAGGTCGGTACCGCAGATGCCGGTGCGCAGGACCCGCACGACCACATCGGTCGGACCCGGCGTGGGGTCGGGAACGTCGGTCAGTTCGAGGCCAGGCCCAGCGGCGACCTTGACGAGAGCCTTCATGCGGGAAGTCTCACCCTTTGCGGCTTGTGCAGTCCATCAGGACTTTCTGAAGTTCTTGTGCAGCTCAGCTTCATTGGCGATGTTGCGCACCATGCCGCCGAACACCACGCCGTGAAACGGCCAGACCACCGCCCAGTAGAGGTGCCCGGCGAGCCCTTTGGGCACGAACACGGCGCGTTGGCGGTAAGTGGACCCGTGTCCTTCGCCGCCCGCCACTCGAAGCTCCAGCCACGCTTGGCCGGGCACCTTCATCTCCGCTCTGAGGCGCAGCAGCCTGCCGCGTTCGAGCTCCTCGACCCGCCACCAGTCGAGCGCCTCGCCGACGTTCAACCGGTGCGGATCCCGGCGGCCTCTGCGCAGGCCGACCCCTCCCACAAGCCGGTCCAGCCAGCCTCTGACGGCCCAGGCCAGCGGAAACGAGTACCAGCCGCGTTCGCCGCCGATGCCCTCGACGACCTCCCACAGCCGTTCGGGGGTGGCACGCGTCCGCCGTTCGCGATCGTCGGTGTAGACCGAACCGCCCGACCAGTCGGGGTCGGTGGGCAACGGCTCGCTCGGCGCACCGGGAGTGGAAGCGCCCGACCAGCGCGTCTCCACGTCGGCGTCGCGGATCTTCGTGAGCGCCAGCTCGACGGCCTTGTCGTAGCCGACGTTCTCACCGGGCAGCACCTCGCGGATGTCGTTCTCGCGGCACACCACCTCGTGCACCAGCGACTCGATCAACGGCTTCGCGATCGACCGCGGGACGGGCGTGACGAGGTTGACCCAGTGCGACGACAGGCCCGGCGTCAGCAGGGGCACGGGCAGCACCCGGCGCTTGGGCAGCCCCGCGACCTGCGCGTACCGGAGCATCATCTCCAGGTACGTGAGCACCTCCGGCCCGCCGATGTCGAACGTCCGGTTCGTGTCTTCGAGCGTCGTCGCGTCGACCAGGTACCGCAGCACGTCCCGCACCGCGATCGGCTGGATCCGGTTGTGCACCCACCTCGGCGTGACCATCACGGGCAACCGCTCGGTGAGGTACCGCAGCATCTCGAACGACGCTGAGCCGGACCCGATGATCACCGCGGCCTGCAGCACCACGGCGGGTGTCCTCGAGCGCAGGAACACCTCACCGACCTCCTTGCGGGAGGCCAGGTGAGGTGACAGCTCGGTGTTCGCGGGGTGCAGTCCGCCCAGGTAGACGATCCGCCGCACCCCAGCGCGTCCGGCGGCTTCCGCGGTGTTCTCGGCGGCTTTCCGATCCGCGTCGGCGAAGTCCTTCGTCTGCAACGAGTGCACGAGGTAGTGGACGACCTCGATGTCCCGCATGGCGTCGTCGAGGTCGCCGAGCACGTCCCCGCGCACGATCTCGACGTCAGCCGCCCACGGCACGTCGCGCAGCTTCTCCGGCGACCGCACCAGGCAACGCACCTGGTGGCCGTCTGCCAGCAGCCGGGGCACGAGTCGTCCGCCGAGGTACCCGGTCGCGCCGGTCACGAGACACCGCATGCCTCGATCCTGCGTGCTGCGACCGTCAGCCGCAGATCAGCGGCCCCGCTTGATCAACACCGAGCCGCCGCGCACGAACCCGCGCAGCTGGAAGTGCGGGTTGCCGACGCCGTTGCGGACCTTGTCCTTGATCTCGCCGGCCTGGATCTCGACGGCGTCGATGTTGACCGACGCGGTGGGCGGGAGCACGAGCTTCACCGAGCCCAGCGACACGTCGAGGTCGACGTTGACCACCGCGGGTACGTCGGCCTGGGTGAAGTCGAGGTTCGTCGAGCCGAGCGTGTTGCGGATGACCAGCTCGTTCGGCACGACCCAGTGGCCCTTGCGGACCGTGGTGCCGAGCGCGTTCTTGAACTCGGTGCGGGCCCGGGCGGCCTCGGTGTTGACCATGCCGGGCAGGTCGATCAGCACGGCGTTCAGGTCTGCCCTGGTCACGGCGCCGAGAGCGGTGTCGGTGCGCGTCGTGAACTCGTCGAGCGTGATCATGCCGCGGCCCACCGCCTTGTTCAGCAGACTGACGACGTGCTCACGTTCGGGGTCGGACACGCGTAAGTCCCTGGGATCTGTCATTGCTCTGCCTCCGGTTCGGCGTCGAGACCGTGCTCGATGGCATAACGCGCCAGCTCCACCCGGTTGTGCAGTTGAAGTTTGCGCAATGTCGACTGGACGTGGTTTTCGACCGTGCGGTGGGAGATCACCAGGCGGTTCGCGATCTGGCGTGCGGTCAGCCCCTTGGCCACCAGCCGGAGCACCTCGGTCTCCCGTTCGGTGAGCTCGGGCTTGTCCTTCGAGTCGTCCGGAGCGGCGGCCATGCGGCGGTACTCGCCCAGCACCAGGCCGGCCAGCCCGGCGGTGAACACGGCGTCACCCGCGGCGGTCCGCGAAACGGCCTCCACGAGCTCCTCTGAGGACGCGGACTTCACCAGGTAACCGGACGCGCCCGCCTTCACGGCCTGCAGCACGTCGTCGTGTTCGCCGGACGCGGACAGCACCAGCACACGGGTGTCCGGCAGCTCACTTGTGATCATCAAGGTCGCGTCGACACCTGACAGCTCACCGAGGTTGAGGTCCATCAGCACCACGTTGGGCCGCACGGCCTTCGCGATGCGCACGGCCGACGCGGCGTCACCCGCGGTCGCCACGATCTCGAAACCGCGCTCCTGGAGGTCGCGTGCCACGCCCTCGCGCCACATCGGGTGGTCGTCCACGACCATCACCGAGACCGTCATCCTGCCGCCCCCTTCCTGAACACCCGAACCTCCCACTCCGTGCCCTCCCCCGGCCCGGTCTGGAGTTCGAGCGTGCCGCCCAGCGATTCCACCCGGCCTTTGATCGACTTCTCGATCCCCATCCTGCCCTCCGCCGCGGCGGAGGCGATGCGGCCGTCCGGGATGCCGGGTCCATCGTCCCGGACACTCAACACGACTTCTTCCCCCAAGTCCTCCAACAGCACCCACGCCCGCGCGTCGTCACCGGCGTGCTTGTCCACGTTGGACAGTGCTTCGCGGACCAGCGAGTGGAGCTCTCCCGCCATCCCCGCCTTGAGCATCACCTGCGTGGCCGGGGTGGACACCTGAATGCGAGGCGTGGCCAGCAGC